>CAMVHY010000010.1 GCA_947167415.1 uncultured Clostridia bacterium | reverse complement strand
GCATAAAGGTGAGTCCAGATGCAAACAAGAATAAAAATAATCAGGAACAAAGCATCAGACGTTCGAAAGGAAGTCTGACAACGAAGTTGCACCTATGTTGTACATCTTCATGTCCAGTGGTTTTTCGTTTGTTTTCTGACAGCTCTTATGATACTCCTGAAGGAAGAAAGCTGACTGAATTCATATATTCCAAAAATAATAATTACCTCCTGATGGACAGAGCTTATGCAGATAATAAAACCTAAAGATCATAAGTTGTTTCACCTAAAAAAATCGTAAATCCTATTGGAACTATGATAAACATCTTTGTAAACAACGCAACAGTATCGAGCGATATTTTTGATCCCGATGTTACCAATAGCAATCAAATTAACGACCTGTTTAATTAGTGATGAGTTTTGAACATAAAAAGAAAAAGACTGAAGACTTTATTTTTCTTCAGCCTTTTTTATTTTGATTACGTAAAAATAAATTTTAAAAACCAAACTCGAAACATATTTCGCATTTTACTATCAACTAAAAAAATCTTTTTCACACAAAATAATCTTGTCTTTTGACCAACATATTTTCTAATTCATGTTTTTTATTTTCATAACCGGGCTTATTAAAAATCGCATAAGTTGCATTTTTTCCTTCTTCGACTCCTGGCTGATCAAACGCATTTATATTTAAAAATTCACCCATTAACGCCGTCGTCAATTCCAACGCAAAAAATAATTCTCCAATCACAAACTCATTTATTTCAGGCAAAATAATTTTCATGTTCATGTGTTTTGATTTCGCCAAAGCAAATTCAGTTGCTTTTAGTTCGGCGTGAATTAAATCTTCGTGAGAAATTCCACCCAAAAAACTTATTCCGTCTATATCCTCAAAAATTTTTGGGACAAAAATATTTTTGCGATATTTTTCAACTTCCAAAAAAACAATAATCTTATCAAACGGTCCTTCATTATAAAGTTGAACCTGTGAATGCTGATCAGTAACGCCCAAAGATTTCACAGGCGTTTGACCAATATTTATTAAATTTCCATCGTTATCAACTGCTTTACCCAAAGATTCCGACCAAATTTGTGCAAACCAATCAGCAATATATTTTAAACTATCGGCATACGGCATCATCACACAAATATTTTTTTGTTTTTTCTGCATCGCCAAATAATTTATTAAAGCAAATTTAGTTGCTATGTTATTTTTTGGCTCATCAGAAAAATTTTTGTCCATAAATTCTGCGCCTGCTAATAATTTTTTTATATCTATGCCACAAATTACCGCTGGTAATAATCCAACAGGACATAATTCTGAAAAACGTCCGCCAACTCCATTTGGTACATAAAAAGTTTTATATCCTTCGCGTTTCGCAATTTTAATTAAATTTCCTTTCGTTTCATCCGTTATGCACACAATATTTTTTTTCGCTAGCTCTTTATTTTTTTCGTCTAGCAAATTTTTAATAATCATAAATTGCGACATCGTTTCAGATGTGCTGCCCGACTTCGAAATTATTATAAAAAGCGTTTTTTCTATATCAACTACATCCAACAAATAAACTAATCTTTCTGGATCAATATTATCCGCAACATAAAACTTCGGATATTTTCTTTCTTCTTTCGAAAGCTCATTATAAAGCGGATGATTTATTGCTTGTTGTAAAGCAATCGGACCTAAAGCCGAACCACCTATTCCAAAAATCACAACGCTTTCAAAATTTTTTCGCACATACTCCGCATAATTTAAAATTTCCTCAACAACACCTTCTTGATTGTATGGCAAACTCATCCATTCTAATTTTTTTTCGGCGCGCTTATTTTTTATTTGTTCAATCGCATAATTTATTTTTGTATCAAGGCTTTTAAAATCTTCTTCAAATAAGCCTTGTTCAGGCCCAATAAATTCTTGCATTACATAATTAAAATCCAAATGGATTTTATTTTTCTCGCACCAAATTTTTTCACGATAATCAATCGTCATTTAAAAACCCCCATAAATTTTATTTTTCGACATAAAATTCTTTTTACAAAAAAATTATGTTTGTATCTTAAAAAAAAGTCAAATGTTTTCCGCTTTGATATAATTTTTTCTGTGATAAAAAATTTTTTTGGGTGATATTAGTTTGTTTGAGCTAAAAAATATTATCGGTAATAAAAAATTAATTTTGAGTATGCAAAAGTCTATTGCGCAAAAAAAAAATTTTCATAGTTATATTATTCACGGCAAAAAAAATTCTGGCAAATTATTTTTAGCCAATTGTTTTGCCAAGTTTATTTTGTGTCAAAACAAAAAAAAAAATAATGATGTATGTAATAATTGTTATTCGTGTCATTCGTTTGAAGAAAAAAATAATCCTGATGTAATTTATGTTAAGCCCACGAAAACAAATTTTATTGGAGTAGATGATATTCGTGAGCAAGTAAAAGAAAAAGCAAATATAAAACCATATGTTTGCAAATATAAAATTTTTATTTTGGAAGACGCGGATAAAATGACTGTGCAGGCACAAAACGCTTTGTTAAAAATTTTGGAGGAACCACCAAGTTTTGTAATATTTTTTTTGCTTGGAGATGAGAAAAAAAGTTTTTTGCCGACTATAATTTCACGTTGTGCTGTTTTAAAAACGGATTTAATTGATTTGGGGCAAATAAAAAATTATTTGATAGAGAATTATAAGGAAAAGGATAAAAATTTGATTGATGTTTGTTGTAATTACTCAGGTGGAAATCTGGGGCAAGCATTAATTTTATTAAATGACGAAAATTTTTTTGCGCTGCGAGAAAAAATTATTGATTTTATGATTAGCTTAAAAAAAAATGATTTGGCGTTGGCAATAAATTTTGTTAGAGAGTTTGAGATTCAGAAAGAGAATATTGATTTAGTTTTTGATATAATTTACTTTTGGTACGTGGACTTGTTTTTTTATTGTCAAACGAATAATGATGTGTTGCAATTAAAAAATTTGGATAAGATTGAGCAGATAAAAAAAACTTGTGTTTTATACGATGCGGAAGTTTTATATAAAAAATTAAAATCGGTCGAAAAAGCAAAAATTTATCTGGATTATAATGTCAATTTTAAATTGAATTTAACGGGATTTTTGATTGATTTATTTTTGGATTAGATTTTTGTTTAAAAAATGGAATTGGGATTTGGAGCGTGAATTATTTTGTTAAAAACAAGGGTTGTAAGCGTTAAATATGATTATTTACAACAGATATTTTTTTATGATCCGGGAAATTTTTGGGTGTATAAAAACTTGCCGGTGATAGCAAAAAAAGATAATAATTTAGAATATGGATTTGTGACGCGTCTTGATAAAATGAGCAAAAGAAATATTTTGCCAAGATTAGTTAGAGTAGCAACATTTAGTGATACAAAAAAATATCATGAGAATAAAAAATTTGAGTGCTATGCGTTTAACTTATGCAAAAATAAAATTAAAAAATTTGGCTTAAAGATGAAATTAATAAAATCGCATTTGACTTTTGATGGACGCAAAATTATTTTTTTATTCACAGCGGAAGAGCATATTAATTTTAAATTAATAATCAGAGAACTTTCGCATATTTTGAGAGCCAAAATCGAATTTAAATATGTTGGTGTGCGAAATGAAGCAGCAAATATTCCTGCAATAGGAATTTGCGGAAGACCGTTATGTTGCAATAAATTTTTAAGTAAATTTAACGATATTTCTATAAGTATGGCAAAAGAACAGGGTATGACTCTGCATCCAGCTAAAATTTCTGGAAATTGTGGAAAATTATTGTGCTGTTTAAAATATGAAAAGGATATGTATGATAAATTGAAATCGAATGCGCCAAAAGTTGGTGATACAGTTCAAACGATTGATGGCATAGGAAAAGTTTTTAAAATAAATTTGCTTACGCAAAAGGTTAAAGTTTCTTTTAAAGAAGAAAATAGAAATGGCGATTTATTTGACATTTATAAAATTTGTGATGTGAAAGTTATAAAAAAAAGTAGTCAAGTTGATTAATGGCCTGATTGTTTTTTGTGTTTGTTTTTGTTTGTTTTTAATCTCCAAAGATAAATGTTGTAAAATAAAGAGTTGATTATGTGAAAAAAGTTTGTGTTTAAAAATGTTATTTATTATGAAGAGGTAATAGTTATTTGATGAAAAAAAAAATATGGTTTGGGATTTTAATTTTTATTTTTGTGATTATTTTTTTTCTAAGTCAAAAAGAATTTTTTGGCGGAATGAAATTTGAAGTTTATTTTTTAAATCATGATCAAAATATGTTTGAATGTGAAAATAGGAATATGATTTTAAAAAAAGATTTTGATAAAGAGAATATTTTGCGTGAGATTATAAAAATTTTATTTGATGGACCAAGAAGTAAAAATCTTTTGAGATTTGATTTAGGGGATTTAAAAATTTTGGATGTAAATTTAGACGAAAAAAATAAAATGGCCGAAATTAATTTTTCGCGTGAATATAAAAATATTGAAAATGAAATTTTTTTTAGAAGCGCATTAATTTGGAGTGTAACGAGTTTGGATTTTGTTGATAAAGTAGAAATTTTTGTTGATGGAAAAAATTTAGTGGAGGTTATTGAAAATATAAATTTTGATTTTTTTGACAGGGAAAATATTTTATTGAACCCAGAAATTTCTGATGAGAAGGTGTATAGAAAAATATTTAAGTTGTATTTTAGAAAAAAAAATAAATTGCTAGCAGAGGAAAGAAAAATAGATATAGGTTTAAATCAGCCAGAAGAAAAATATATTTTGGAGCAAATAATTTTAGGACCAGAAAATAATAATTTAGAATCGGTTGTGCCGAAAGAAACTAAAATATATGATATAAAAACTGACAAAGATATTTGTTATATAAGTTTGAGCGATGACTTTTTAAATATAAATAAGCTTGATTTGGATGATCAAAAGTTTGCTGTTTATGGAATCGTAAATTCTTTGACGGAGTTGGAAAATATAAATAAAGTGCAGTTTTTAATTGAAACAGAAAAAATAGATAAAAAGAATTTGATATTTGATTTGACTAAGCCATTTGAAAGAAATGAAAAAATAATTGGAAGTGATTAAATTTGAAGAGACCGTTATTTTTTTGTTGGATATTTTTTATGCTAGGAATAATTTTTTCGCAAGCAAATGGTTTTTTAAATTTTATTTTATATGTATTTATAAGTTTGTCAGCGTTGATTTTTATTTATTTGAAACATGGAATAAAAGTCATGCTGATTTTTTTTGTTGTTTTTATTTTGGGTTTAATGCATGGAAATATAAGTTTGTTTTTATATAAAGAAAAAATTGACGCGGGGAAAAATAAAAATATTTGTGGCGAAATAAAAAATATTACGGAAGTAAAAAATTATAATCGTGCGTTAGTTAAATTAGAAAATAATTTTTATTTGCTGGCGTATATAAAAAAAGATTATGAAATAAATCCGGGAGATAAAATTAATTTAACTGGAAATTTAATTTCGGCGCAAAAAAAAAGAAATCCCGGAGGATTTGATGAAGAAAAATATTTTTTAACGAAAAAGATTTTATATAAGATATTTCCCAAGAAGATAAATAATTTAGGACGCAAAAATTATTTTTATTATTATTTGGCGCAAATAAAAAATAAATTGGCGAGCGTTTATGATTTTGTTTTTGATGAAAAAGAAGCGGGAATATTAAAAGCGATGCTTTTGGGAGATAAATCGGATTTAGATGAAAATATAAGCGAATTATATAAAACGACAGGAATTTATCATGTGTTAGCGATTTCAGGATTACATGTTTCGATTGTCGCTGTAATATTAAATTTTATTTTGAGGTTTTTTTTAGATAAAAAAACTGCGAGCGGGATTTTAATTTTATTTTTGTTTTTTTATTTATTAATGACAGGCGAAAGCATTTCGATGATGAGAGCTTTTATTATGTTTGATTTATTTTTGATTGCTAATTTATTTTATAGAGAAAGCGATTTATTAACTTCGTTAGGATTCGCCGGAATAATAATTTTATTTTTAAATCCGTTTAGTATTTTTGATATGGGATTTGAATATTCGTTTGGGTCTGTTTTTGGCATAGCTTGTTTTTCGCAAAAAATAGAAAGAGGGTTGGTTTTATTAAATTTAAAATTTAACTGGATAAAATTATTACTGGAAAATTATTTTATAAATAAATTTATTGATCTAAAAAAATATTTATCTGCGTCGATTGGAGCTATGTTAATAAGTAATATTATCACGGGATTTTATTTTTTTTATTTTGCGCCATATGGATTTATTGCGAATTTATTTATTTTGCCGAACATGGCTTTTTTAATTTTATTTGCGTTTTTAATTGGAATAATTGGATTGGTAAATTTAAATTTAGCGTTTTTTTTAAGTTGGCCGATTGTTTTTTTATTAAAATTTTTTGAGCTGGTATGTAAAATTTTTGTGAGATTGCCGTTTGCAAAAATTTTAGTTGGGAATATAAATATTTTTTTTGTGTGTTTATATTTTGTTTGGGTTTATTTATTAATCTTGATGTTAAATAGTTTTAAAGAAAAATTTTTGAGAGCGAAAAAATATTTTTTGAGATTTAGTTTTGGATTTATAGTTTTGATTTTAATTTGTGTTTTATGGCCAAAAAATCCGGAAATAATTATGTTGGATGTTGGACAAGGAGATTGTTTTGTAATTGATTGCAAAAATATTTTGGTAATAGATGGCGGAGGAAAAAGTACACAGGAAATTGGAAATAACACGGGAAAAAATATTTTGGTGCCGTTTTTGGATTATAAAGCAAAAAATTTTGTTGACGCGGTTTTTGTTTCGCATTCGGATGGAGATCATGTGATTGGAATAATAGAATTGCTGGAAAATAAAAAAGTTGGAAAAGTTTATTTGTCGGAAAAAAATTTTGAAGATGAGTTATATAGAAAATTAATTGATGTCGCAAGAGAAAAAAATGTTGAGATAAATTATTTAAGGTCAGGAGATAGTTTGGCGAATAAAAATTTTATTTTGGATTGTATTTATCCGTTTGAGAAATCAAAGCCTAATAGTAATAATAATGCGTCGTTAGTATTAAAATTAAATTTGCTTGGAAAAAAAATTTTATTTACGGGAGATATAGAAAAAGAAGCTGAGCAGGAAATTTTAAAATATAATAATTTAGATTTAAAATGTGATATTTTAAAATTGGCGCATCACGGATCAAAAACTTCTTCGAGTTTAGATTTTTTATTAAAAGTAAAACCAGAGTTTGCGATTGTAAGCACGGGAGTAAATAATATTTATTCGCATCCGAGTAAAGAAGTTGTTGAGAGATTAAATAAATTAAATTTAGATTTAATAAACACGGCTGAATCAGGAGCGGTAAGAATTAAAATTCTAAATGATGGATTTGAAATTATTAGGCAGATAAAAGATTAGGTTTGGATTTTAATTTTTGTTACGAAATTCTAAAATAGTACTATACAGAAATTTTATTGTGATTTGGTATGAAAAAATCTACAGTAAGAAAAATTTACTAAACTGTCATAATAATGGTGTGTATGGGAAAAACGAATCAAATTTTGGAGGATAATAAAGCACAAATGGGAAAAAAGTTATCAGAAATGACATTGAAGGAACTATGGGAGTTATTCCCCATCTTTTTAGTTGAACACAACAAGAATTGGAAACGCTATTTCAATGAGATTGAAAAACAAATAAAAGAGTTACTGGCAGATCATCGTGTCGAAAGAATAAGCCATATCGGCAGTACGGCTATACCAAACATATGGGCTAAAAATATTATTGATGTGCTAGTCGAAATTTCTGAAAGTGCTAACATGAAAAAGGTAGGCTATGTTTTAGAACAAAATGGATTTTTAATAATGGCCACTAATACTGATAGAATTTCATTGAATAAAGGATATACGGAAAAGGGATTTGCAAATCAAGTTTATCATATACATCTGAGATATATTGGTGATAACGATGAACTATATTTCCGCGATTATTTGAGTGAAAATCCTCAGATTGCGAAGGAATATGAAGCATTAAAGTTGGAATTATGGAAAAGATATGAACATAACAGAAACGCCTATACCGATGCAAAAACTGATTTTATACGCGAATATACCGAGAAAGCACGCAAAAAATATGGAGATAGATACTCTCGCTAATGAAATTACACATTATGTATCAAACAAAGTTTGTTTTTGATAGTGTTGTTGTTACAGAATAAGAATTCTGAATGTATAAATATTAATGTTTATTTTTATCCAATCAAAAAAATTATTGAGAAATTAAATTTAAATTTAATAAATAAAGCTGGTCAGAAACGGTAAGAATTAAAATTTTGAATGATGGTTTTAAAATTATTAGGCAGATAGAAGACTAAAAGTTTAAGTTAATAAAAATTATAAAATGGAGTTAAAAATGGATATAGAAGTTAATATAAAAAAACAGGATTTAATAAATTTTATTAGGGCGATTTTATATTTTATTTATCCAAAGGTAAAAGATTTTTATAAGCCGATATTAATAGTTATTGGTTTTTTTTATGGTGTGCTTGTAAATAAAATTAGGTTTGAAAATATAGAATGGCGTAATTTATTTTTAATGCTATTTATGTTTGATTTTTTGATTTATCAGGCAAGATTTCAATTGAATGATATTTTTGAGTTGCGAGATAAAAAAAATATAGATCCAAAAAAAATTTTTTTTAATATTGGATTGACACGTGAAAAAACGATTTTTATTTCGAGTTTTGTTATAGCTTTGCGTTTGATTTTATTTTTATTTGTAATTTTTTTTGTTGACAAAAATATTGCTTTAAATATTTTGTTATGTGTTGGGCTGATTATTTTTTTTGCTGTATGTTATGAAATTGCGCGCGCAAAAAAGAGTATTTTCCCGGTATTTTTATTCGTTTGTTTTGGATATCCATTGAGATTTTTTGCAGGATTTTTAGCTGCTTTTGAAAATAATTTTTTAAACATAAATTTTAGTTTTGATTTGATTTTAGTTTTGATTGCGTACGCTTTTTTTGGTGAGTTTGCAAATATTTTATATTGGACAAAAGAAGCTTTGGCGCAAAAAGAAAAAAATATTGAGCTACGAAAAAAACATTATGAGTTTTTATGTAACAAAGCTAATGGAAAATTATTTTTAGATGGCAAAGGAAAAATTTTTGACATTTGGAATTGGAACTTTATTTTATCTATTTTTTTTCTTTCACTAGCAATTTTATTAAAAAGTGATTTTGATGTTTTAATATTTTTTCTTGAGATATGTTTTTGGGTTTTTATTATTTTTTTTGTTTTGGCATCGAAAAAAAAATTAAGTTTAATTACGCCGTTTTTATTTTTTATTTGGTCTTTAAAAATATGTTTATTTGATTGGGAAGTAACATTTTTTTGTTTGAATCAAGCAATGTTTATATGTGTTTATTATTTTTTAAGATTTTCATCTGGATTCAGTAAAAACAGTTTTATTATGGGAAAAAATAGAGCAGGAAAATTCAGTCGGAATTAATAAAATAAAATTATTGGATAGCAACAAAAAAACGGTCTAAAAACCGTTTTCATTTCAGAATAACTATAAATCTAAATCGAGATCCTCCTCTTCTTCTTCTATTTCTTCTCCTTCATTGTTTGGTATTATCTCATTCTGTTGTTGCTCCTGTTGTTGTACAATTCGTTGTACAATGCTCTCTTCATCATCAATAAATTTTGTTAATTTATCTATCAATTCTTTATGATTTTTTCCGCTGTTTGTATTTACATAATCAAAATTTTGTAATTCTTTTTCCTTACTTTCTAATTTTTCTCTATCGTTCTCATAATCAGTTTTTGTAGAAATATATTGTGGCTTCCATTTAAAATTATAAAGGAAAATTGGTACAATCAAAAGAAAACTGAGCCATGTTGTCCAATTTTCTTTAAAGTAGCTTGTTACGTTTGATTTTATATCTAATGTTCGTATTTTTAATTTTAAATCTGTTATGGCTTGCGACAATTCTAAATTTTTACGAGAAATCAAGTTTTGTCTATCATCCGGTGAGTATCGACTAGCTTTAGTACCGTTTTGATATTCATTCAAGTAAATTTGAAACTGGCTATCTGCAAATTCTTTATTAGATTGTTCTAATGTTCTCAAATAATATCTAGCTAATTTCAAAATTGTGTTTTTAGTCTCCACCTTAACAACTGAACTATTTAAAATTCGTGTATAAAATTCAAGCTGTGATTGAATGGATTTGATATCGTCTTGACCATAACCATTTTTATTTAGTTGCGGATCATATGATTCTTTAAAAGCACCGAATATTTTTCGCAAATTATAGCAATAATCATCAATTTTAGCAATTGCTTTATTATTTTCTTGTGATTTAGGTAAAACAGATTTCTTCGCATCCAAATATTTAGCTATAAATAGCTCTAGAAATGTTTTTAAACGATTTGTAACATCGATCGTATCTAAAGAAGTGTTACCATGCAATTCTTTAACTTCAACCTTATTTCCATTATCAAAAAGATCAAGAATTATGTTGATATATTGTTTCGGATCGGCTACAGGAGCTTTTGAATTATATTGGTTATTGAAAACACAAATTATTAAATATCCAACTTTTTGCTTCTTAGTGAGATCATAATTTGTATTCTTATAATGTTCAAATATTTTAGAAAGATAATTTTCAAATTTGTGAGCGCCATCATTTTTACTTATCCTATCACATATATATTGAAACAATAAATTGCCACCATCGTTTCCAGTTTGCAAAAACTTACTAAGCAAAGCGTCAACATTTTGGTTATTATCATTTAAAGCCTTGTCAAGAAAATCAAATACCATTTCTTTTATCTCATGATCGATATTTTTCAAATTTTCTGTATCTAATTGATCTATATATTTAAAAACTTTATCAATTTGGACTGGTTTTCCAAAATATAGATTAACAATATTATATTTTCTTAAACAAAACGATTTTTTACTTTCTTTTTCAATTTTATCGCATGCGTCAAACAGATTTTTTGGATCGTCAACTTGTTTTATAGCATCTTCTATTGTCTTTTTGTTTAATGGTGTTCCATCAAAATAATTATAGATTTTTAATATTGTTTCCGGTTTTATATTTTTAAATGGTACATCCGGAGCTTTAAATTGTTTCAAACGTGATTTATTTTGCAAATAAACTTCATTGCCTAAATCACAACCAAATAAAAAATAAATAAACTCTTCGTCATAACTCAAATTTAATTTTCCAAGTTCATCTTTTGACATTTCGTTTATTTTTTTGAAACCAAATTTTTCTTTTAAGATTTTATCTATATCAAGAGTTAGAGAGATATATTCATCCTTAGATTTATAATTCTTTTTGTTATTTATCGAAGGTTTACCATAACTAACCGTCCATTCTTCATTGTAATTTCTTTTTTCTAATTTAAATCCACGTGTTTTATATTCATCGCCTTCCAAAATATTAATATTTAAGCCACATTTCTTGTTTATCTCTCCGATATATTCGTTAAAGTATCTATCTAGATTTGATTTTAGTGAATTGCTTATTTTGTCTTTATCTACTACTTTACCATCAAGCCAATAACTATCGCTGTTTGCTCCGAATGTTTTGTTTTCTATGGTCGCTTCATTTATCCATTCAAAAAATTGTCGGTGATCATCATTTGTAAACATCTTTTTCGACCGCATTTGAGCAAAGAAGAAAAGCAAATCCGTCGGTTTTTCATTTCCATAAATCGACGTCAATAAATTTTTATTCGTATCAAAAAAAGATCTTACTTTCTTAGCTGAATAATAATCATTATCTTCTGAAAACTTATTTTGCTCCACAAAATCATTAAGCGCACTTTTTAACTGTTCCGCATCTTTTTCTTTATCTTTTGGAATACGACTCAATAAACACTTTATTTTATCTTCTGTCGATTCATTATCATATAACCGATTGCTCAATAATTTTGCAGTTATGCAATACAAAGATAAAAATTTATCACCTTCAGATTTATTTTTAAAATCCGGAATAACTTTTTCAGCAAAACTAAAAATATTCGCCATCGAAAAACATTGATCATTTAAATTTTGTTTTAACATAACTATCACACTCCGATTTTTTTCTAAATAAGATGGCGCCTTGTGTAAAAGTTAAAATCATTAACAAAAAAATGACGCCAATAAATATCGACGCCAATAAATATCGACGCCAATAAATATCTCCTTTGTTATTATAATTCAATAATATTTCTTTGTCAAGAGTTAATCTAAATATTTTCGAATAATAATTATGCTCTCAAAAAAATATCTGACAATTTAATTTTACGATAGCTAAAAAAATATTTTTGACCATAAAATTTAACACACAAAACAAAAAAACTACATGCAAGAGCACATAGTTTTTCATCCTATTTCATTGTATTTCATTTCATTATTTTAGAAGCTATGAAAAGACAAAAACTGTTTAATAAAGAGGATTATATGCTTTTTATTAATAGTACAAGTATAAAAATTAGTCAATATTCCAACGGGAATAATCATTAAAAACAAGGTATCGGATGTCTAAAATCAGGTTAGCAACAAAGTTACCCCTATGTTCTATATCTCCATGTCCAGTGGCTTTTCGTTTGTCTCCTGGCAGTTTTTATGGTGCTAATGAAAAAGAAAATTGATTGAATCCATATATTCCAAAAATGATAATTATCTCCTGATGGACAAAGCTTACGAAGATGATAAAACTTTCGCTTTAGCTAAGAATCACGGCTTTAAGACAGTTGTTCCACCTAAAAAAAAATCGT
>CAMVHY010000009.1 GCA_947167415.1 uncultured Clostridia bacterium | reverse complement strand
AGAAGCTTTATTTTATGGAAAAAAATTTTTAACGGAAAGTAATTCAAATTTCTTGGATACAATTTTGTTGCTGCAAAAAATTACTGACTTGTCGAAAGAAAAAATTTTGTTATATGGCAATAAAATTAAATTGGATAAAAATATGACTCAAAAATTTTTATTTATGTTAGAGCAAAGAAAAAAAAATATGCCGGTACAATACATCATAAACCAAGCAGAATTTATGGGAATAAAATTTTATGTCGATGAAAATGTTTTAATTCCGAGATGCGATACAGAAATTTTGGTCGAGGTGGTTTTAAATTTTATAAGTCACAATAAAAAAAAATATAGGATTTTAGAATTGTGTACAGGTTCGGGATGTATAAGTATATCTTTAAAAAAGTTTTGTGATAATATTTTAATCAGCGCAATCGATATCGATCCAAAAGCAATCGCCATCGCAAAAAAAAATGCTGATTCGAATGGTGTCAAAATAAAATTTATTTGTGCCGATATTTTTAAAATGTTTTGTCATGAATTTGCTCAAAATTTTGATATGATAATTTTTAATCCGCCGTATATAAAAACGTATGAAATAAAAAACTTAGAAGATAACGTAAAAAAATATGAGCCAATATTAGCTTTAGATGGAGGAGATGACGGATTAAAATTTTATAAATTTATTTTGGAAAATATAAAACATAGTTGTGATGTTTTTTTTGAAATTGGTTTTGATCAGGCAAGTGATATAAAAAAATTTTTGGTAGAAAATAATTTTTGTGAGATAAAAGTTTTTAAAGATTTGGCAGATTTAGATCGAGTGATTTCGACTAGAAAAAATATTTATATTTAAAGGGAGTGAGATTTTTTGATAACAAAACTTGATGCATTGGAAAAAAAATATGATGATATATCGAAAAAAATAAGTAATCCAGAAATTATTAATCAACAGGAATTATGGCAAAAATTAGTTAAAGAACTTAGTGAATTAGACGAGGTTGTAAAAAAATATAGAGAATATAAACGCGTAATTGAAAATATCGAAGAAGCAAAAATGATTTTAGACGATAGAAATACGGATGAGGAATTAAAAGATTTAGCAAAAGAAGATTTAAAAATAAATAATAATAAGCGCGATAAAATTTTAGAGCAAATAAAAATTTTATTGTTGCCGAAAGATCCAAATGATAAAAAAAATGTTATTGTTGAAATTCGTGGGGGAGCAGGCGGAGATGAAGCAAATTTATTCGCTGGAGATTTGTTTAGAATGTATTCGCATTATGCTGAATCAAAAAAATGGCGAACGGAGATTTTGAATTTTAATGAGAGTGATATAGGCGGATTTAAAGAAATTGTTTTTATGATTTCTGGAAATGGAGTTTATTCGCGATTAAAATTTGAAAGCGGAGTCCACAGAGTACAAAGAATTCCCGAAACAGAATCAAATGGCAGGATTCATACTTCGACTGTTACGGTTGCAATTTTGCCTGAAGCGGAAGAAGTTGATGTAAAAATAAATCCAAATGATTTAAGAATAGATGTGTTTAGGTCGTCAGGAAACGGCGGGCAAAGTGTAAATACAACTGATTCGGCAGTACGAGTTACACATATTCCAACCGGTATAGTAATTTCGTGTCAGGACGAAAAATCGCAGTTAAAAAATAAAGATAAAGCATTAAAAATTTTAAGAGCTAAGTTGTTTGATTTAGAGAATGAGAAGCAGAAAAAAATGCTGTCACAGGAAAGAAAAAATCAAGTTGGGACAGGCGATCGAAGCGAACGAATTCGGACTTATAATTTCCCGCAAAGCCGTGTGACAGACCATAGAATTAATTTGACGCTTTATAAATTGGAAAATATTTTAAATGGAGATTTAGATGAGATAATAGATAGTTTGGTAACTTTTTATCAGGCAGAAAAATTAAAAAACGCGTAAAAAGTAAATTGTAATTATGGGGAAAAGTAATTTCGGAAACAAATTTATTGGTTGTGTTTTTATGCTCATGAAAATGTGATATTTATCAAATAAAATTTTTATTCGCATAATATATAATTAAAGATAAGTACTTGACAATTAATATTTTTTTTATATATATTTTGAATATGCTTAGGTGTTGTTATTTGCCTAGGTGTATGGCTTGGTTTTGAAAGAAGTCGTTGTTTTTTTGTGTGCATCGAGGCTGTATTTTTATCCATATTTTTAATTTTGGTTGCGGTGCAAAATATTTTTTGAAGTGAATTTGTGATATCGATTTTTTATAACTTATAGTTTTAGTTTGGATATCTTTATGTTTACGTGTATATTTGAAATTTTTTTTGTGCTATAGTCTTGACAGATAGGTTTTTTTGATATGTATAGAAAGCGGTTGCAGTAGTTAGTTTGAATGTTTTATGTTTTTAGGAGTGATAAAAATGTCAGAAGTGGCTAAAAATACGGGGAATACGAGAAACACATGGCAGAAAACGACAAAAAAAACAAATATGACAAATACGAACAAACAGGGAAATAACGCGAAGGGAATCAATACAAAGAAGATGAATGTGCAGAGAAGGGGTGTGGATGAAAAAGAATATAATGAGTTAAAATTGAGTCATGCTAATTCTCTTGATACTTCTAGCTCATCAATCGTGAAAAATTTAGAAAATTTAACTGGTGGGGATATTGAAGAAAAGAAAATCGGATCTAATACTAATAATACTGTTGCATTTAATTCGTCGCCCGAAAAAAAATTAAAATTTAAAAACGAACTTGTGAAATCTCTATATAAAAAATTTCAAAGACGGTGTAGTATTGATGAAGCGTTAAAATTTTTTAAATCGAATAAAGTTTTAGCAAGTTATTTTGACGATAATTTTTGGGATGAAATATTGTACGTTATTAATTTGAATAATTGCACGATCAAGCAGTTAGTCGAGTTTAAACAAAATGTTGTAATATTGGCTAATAAAAAAGTTAGTTGGTTGGCTAATTGGTTGGGTCCAAAAATGGCACCGGAGAAAATCAAGTTTGCTGTTTCGCCTGACATGTTTCAGAAATTGGTCTATAATGATAGGCAAGTAAAAGGTTTTCTTGGTGATTTAGATGGCGGAGAACGTCAAAAATACTTGGATAGTTTTCGGATTGTGCTTGATGGTTCTAATGATGATATGGGACGCGAGTCGTGTGGAAAATTGTTGAATTTTATTCTAGAAGGCCTCGAGGATAACCGTCAGCCTGTAAAAGATATGATTGTTTTATTACAAATCTGTCGAGTTTTGCTTGGTATAGATATCATTCCAGTTAATGTTGATGGATGGAAAAAAATATTTACCAAAATAAAAAGTTTAAGTATCAAAGATTTTTTAAAGATACGATTGCTTGTCGATAATCCGGAAGTAAAGCTTGGCGACTTAGAAAAGTTTTTATTTAGTAAGTTACATTCAAAGGGTGATACCCAAGACGAAGTACAACAATTTATTGATGTGTTTTTCCCTAATGATAAAATAAAATCTGATGATCCAGATAATTGTTTATACGTTTTTAACCTTTTTATAGGTAGTTTTCCAAGCCAAGAACTAGATTTTAGTTTCGTAACAAATTTTGCTCAACAGAGACTTGGGTTAAAACTTTCAGATTTAAGTATTGAGGGTTTGACTAAACTGCTTTCTAAGGTAAAACCAAGTTCGATTAATTCTAATACGTTTAAAGCTCTTGTTGAACTTGTTAAAGGCAAGAATATTGTATTGGGTACTCGTAATGGCGTTGATGAATTGCGACAGCTTTTATGTGATGTTTTAAGAATTAGCGAACCAGAACTTGATCTTAGCGATGTAATGGATTTGTTTTTGCTGTATCCTAAAATGCCAAAATTTTGTACAAAAAGTACGCTTACTAATAAATCTCTTAAATTGGCGTTAGAAGAAATTAAAAAGATTAGTGCGGTAGATTCCAAGAATGAAAAGCTGGGTGGCAATAAAGACGAATTTAGAATCAAGCTTAAGGAATTTATCGATTTGTTTGAAGATGTTTCTAATAAAATCACGTTTGATAACTTTAAAAATTTGATTTTGGTTGTGCCAAATGATTATTTAGATTTTGAATATCTTGATTATGTACTTCAAAAAACAGATATAGAAAATCATGAGATGGAATTATGTGAGTTTTTTGAAACTGATGTACTGAAAAAAATTAGTAAATATAAATTTGATTTAAAGCATGTGCGTGGTTTCTTCGATAAATATTTGCCCGGCAAATCGGTCAAGAATTATAAATTCAAAGCAGAAACATTTAGATTTATTGTTGACATGATAATACAGTCTAACAAGGATTGTAGTTGTAATAACGAGGATATAAAGTGGTTATTACAGAAATGTTGTGACGCTGGTACCAAATTAGAAAATGGTGAATTTGTTAGTCTTATAAAAAAAGGAAATGTGAATAAAAAAGGCGTAAAAGTTGAAAAGATTAAGTGGTCGGATATGTATGATTTCATAAATAAAATAGTATCCCCAAAATCAGGACTTTTGGATAGTGGAAAAATTGAGCTTAATGGAGATGAAATTTATGAAATACATCGAAGGTCAAGCTTTAATTTTGATAGCGATAATTTAAGCGTTTTTACTAAAAATACCCTTGCGTTAAAAAAATTTGTTACTGGCGATCAGTTATTTGAAATTACTTTAAATCATATACCTTATGGTGGTTTGAAGAGTTTAGGTGTGTTTAAAAAAGTTGTTTATTATTGTTTTGAAGATGTAGAAAATTATAATTCGGATATACAAATTCCTATTGATTACTGTCATAAAATTGATTCCAAACTATATAGTGAACTTTTGAAAACATTTGAAGATGGGAGTTTATCATATGATGATTTCAAAACACTGAATAGTGAATTTTTTAGCGGACAACAGTCTGGTAATCTCGTAGATTTTTTGTTTGGTCTGCTTAGTAAAAATGAATCGAATATAAAGATAGATCATAAGATTTTGAGAAAAAAGTTGAAAGGAGATTTGTTCAGCCGAGACTTAGATTATATGTTTTCAAAATTTGGAGATGAAAAGTTGCCAAAGAATGATTTTGTTGAAATTCTGATGTTAGCCGAAGATAATGGCTTGACTAAAGACGACTTTATTAATTTGTTCAACAATCATTGTAATGACAGAATCGAAACAGAAAGTAATGATGATATGTTAAGTCAAATTGCTGGCAAGATCTCTGATGCAGGTAAAGAAGATTTACGGAATTGTTTGATAAAGTTGAATGTGGAAAAGGGAATAAATCAATTATTAAATGATATAAAAAAAGATTTTTCCGTTCTGTTTAAATTAACTGATCAAAAGTTAAAAGAGTATGGCTTAGGTACTCTATTAAATCAAAGCATTAAGCAACCATTGCTTAATCAAGATAATGGAGAAGCTAATTTGAATAGTGCGGTACAAGGTGTTCAAAATGTTGCTGTTGAAGTTCTAGAAAACTTGGATGAAGGTAAGTATGGTACCAGAATGAGTGTAGTAGATTTTAAAACCAAGTATCCCGATATTTGGGGTAGGCTTGACAAAGAGCAACGGGTTTATCTACAAATGATTTTGGGTTACAAACAAAGTCTATTACCTACTATTTTTTGTTTATTCTTCGGTTGTGTGATATTTGTACCTGCAACAACATTTACCTACTGTTTAGGCTTGTTTTGGATTATTTATTTTCTATTAAAATTAATAGGAGAGAGAACTAGAAACCGCTTAACCGAAATGGTACAAGGGAAAAGGCGAGAACCGAGTTTTTGGGACAGATTTTTTGTGTGGAATAAATCTGTCCTTGAAGATGCCATGGTGCTGTGTGGTAGTGAGAAAAAGAGTAATGATAATAACAATGACTATTATAGGGAAGCGAAAGGTAGTATTCTTAGTGTCATGTTGCCCGAGCACGTATCTTTTTTTGATACCGCATCATCGGCTAGAAATACAGCGTTGCGCATGGTAAATAGAGTATCAAGTCTGCTTGATAAAAATGTTTTGTAAATAGATTTGACTTTGTTTTTTAGTAAAAAAGACAGCATAGGTTTTGCCTCTGTTGTCTTTTTTTTCTGTTCCGAATTAAATTAAATTAAATTAAATCATTTTGTGTTTTTCATTTTTGCGAGCAACGAAGCTAATTTCATACGCGTAGAAAAATCTGAATATTGTTTAAACAGCTCTTTTAATTTTTGTTGTGTGTTGCCACCTAATTTTTTTATAAAACAACCCTGTTCTTTCTCTGGTAACTCAGTCAAAAAATTTATTACATAATCAACATCCATTTCGCCGCTACTTTTTGTCAATTTATTTTGCAATTTATTAAGATTTTCATCGTTCACATCAAACACGTTTCGAGCTGTTACATAATCAAAATTAAAATATAAATTTAAATATATTGCTAGTGCAGATTTTTCTTCCATTTCTGTTTGCAACGCGTTGCCAGCAAAATAATTTTTATATTCGTTAATAGCAAACTCAACTACATCCAACTCGCTGACTTTTGAAAGCTCTAATAAAAAATCTTGAACGTTATTATTTTTATTCACTATATCCAAATATTTATATATCACACGTTTGCTGTCAAGCTTTTTTTGTACAGCCTTAATTAAATTTTTTACAAAATCAGTTTTAGCCTGATCGGTTTCTAAATATTCTTTTAATTTGGTTTCATCGTCTTTTATAAAATCATGAAGCAATGGACAAACTTTAATTATCTCTCCCAAATCTTTTGGCACTTTAAACTGCGAAATAATATCATAAAATTCTGGGGTAATATCTTGCTCTAATAAAAAATCGTTTATGTTCTCCGCATTTAACAAATCAAAAAACATTTTTAACGTGTAATTGCCTTTTGAATTTAAAATTTCTAACCCCTGCATTAAACTATTTTCTTTAAAAACAAAATCCAAAATTTCGTCGTTGTCATATACTTCCAAACTTTTTTTTAAGCTTTTAAGCATTTCTTTTAAATATTTTGGTTTAACCGAATGTTTTAAAGCAATTTCTCTTGTTTTTTCAAATCCTTCTTCATTTATCTCTGTGTTAAATATCCTTTCACAGACTTCCAAAAATAAATCTTGTTTGCTCAGCCATTTAATTTTTTCATCTGGCAAAAATAAATAATCTTTGTTTAGCCATGTTTTTATTTTCAAAAATTCTTCTGTTGGACCGTTTTCTTCTTCTTCAGATTCTTCAAAATCCGCTATTTGATTTGTATTATTTTCAAAAGATTTTCCGATAAACCAAACTATAATCGCCAAATCATTTTCAAAATCTTTGGCTTTATTTTTATTATCGTCAAAAATAAATTTCCATTCCAATGCTCTTGGAAAATAAATCGTATTGAAATAAGTATGATTTTGTAAAAAACCAAACGGAATTAAATTCACTGGTTCAAGTTTTTCTGAATTGTGTTTTTCTATCTCCGGAAAAAAAAGATTGCAAGCGTTCTCAGCAAATCCTTCAAAGGTTTCCGGTTTTGCACACATTAAATGCAATTCATAATCACCACAAACAAAAGTAGTTATGATTTCTTTTGCCATAAAAAAACTCCTTTTTAAAATTTTTTTTGCTTGGCCATTATAGCATATGTTTATAAAAATATTTTTTTTGCTCAAAAATAATTTTGTTGTTATGATCAAATCAGTTTTACATGATTAGGAGGGAAATTATGCGAACGAAAGAAATTATTGCGATGCTTTTAGCCGGAGGGCAAGGAAGTCGTTTAGGAATTTTGTCTCAATCTGAAGCCAAGCCTGCAGTTTGTTTCGGAGGAAAATATCGAATCATTGATTTTACGTTGAGCAATTGTATAAATTCTGGAATCGACACAGTCGGAGTTTTGACTCAATATCAACCGTTAACTTTGCATAAACATATTGGAATTGGAACGGCTTGGGATTTAGATAAAACAAATGGCGGCGTAACAATTTTGGCTCCACATTTAAAAAATGATCGAGGAGCTTGGTATTCTGGAACTGCAAATGCGATTTATCAAAATATAAATTTTATTGATGCTTATCAGCCTGAATATGTTTTGGTAATTTCGGGAGATCATATTTATAAAATGGATTACTCGAAAATGTTTGACTTTCATATGAAAAAAAATTGTGATGTAACGATTGCGGTTTTAGAAGTTGATTTAAAAGAAGCAAGTCGATTTGGAATTATGAATACAGATGAAAATGATAAAATTTATGAATTTGAAGAAAAACCAAAAGAACCAAAAAGTAATTTGGCGTCTATGGGAATTTATATTTTTAATTGGAAAAAATTAAGGCAAGCTTTGATAGAAGATAATAAAATTCATGACGATAGTGATTTTGGAAAGCATATTATTCCAATGATGCTTGAAAATAAAGAAAAAATTTATGCGTATAGATTTAATTCTTATTGGAAAGATGTTGGAACGATAAAATCTTATTGGGAAGCAAATATGGATTTGATACAAACATTGCCAAGTTTTAATTTGTATGAGGAATTTTGGAAAGTATATACGAATATGGAACATCAAGCTCCTGAATTTATAGGAGAATCAGCGGATATAAAATCAAGTATAATTTCGGAAGGATGCGAAATTTATGGAAATGTGTATAATTGTGTAATCGGTGCAAATGTATTAATAGAAAAAGATGTAATAATAAAAGATTCGATTGTAATGGCGAATGTTGTTGTCAAAAAAAATTCCCGTATTTATAAGGCGATTCTAGATGAAAATGTTTTTATAGATGAAAATGTTGAAATTGGAACAGGCGAAAATATTATTAATAAATCTGAACCAAAAATTTATAATTCAGAAATAAGTGTAATAGGAAAAGATTCGTTTGTGCCAAAAAATATTTTTATAGGCAAAAATTGTGTTGTGTCAGGAAAAACATGTGAAGATGATTATGATTCAGGAAAATTATTAAGCGGTGAATCTTTATTTATAAAAAATAATAAAGCCGAGGTGTTATAATTAAATGCGAGCGTTAGGAATAATTTTAGCTGGCGGTAGCAGTGATAGATTAGAATCCTTGGTTGATTATAGAGCGGCGGCAGCAATGCCTATTGGATCTTGTTATCGTGCAATAGATTTTGTCTTGAGTAATATGTCGAATTCTGGTATAAATAAAGTTGGAGTGGTTACGCAATATAATTCGCAATCGCTACAGAATCATTTGTCGTCAGAAAAGTGGTGGAATTTTGGTAGAAAATCGGGCGGACTTTTTGTTTTTTCACCGTTTTTGTCGGGCAAAAATTCTTTTTGGTTTAGAGGAACGGCAGATGCGATTTATCAAAATTTGGCATTTTTAAAATTAAGTAACGAGCCATATGTTATAATTGCTTCGGGAAATCATGTGTATAAATTAAATTATCAGGATGTTTTGGAATTTCATGTTAAAAATAAAGCTGATATTACTTTGGTTTCGAAAATAATTAATGACGAAGATTTATGTAATTATGGAATTATCAAAACTGATGAAACGGGAAAAATTATTGATTTTGAAGAAAAGCCGCTGGAACCACAGTCGAATTTAGTTTCTATGGGAGTTTATATTATTTCGCGGACGCTTTTAATAAATTTATTAGAGTTAAGTATTGCATGTAATAGATATAATTTTGTTGAGGATATTATTATAAGATATAGAAAAAAGTTAAATATTTTGGCATATAAATTTGATGGCTACTGGAAAAATATAAATTGCGTAAAGAATTATTATGATGTTAATATGGATTTTTTAAATAGTGAGATAAGAAATTTATTTATTAAAAAAATGCCGTTTATAGAAACAAAGCCAAAAGATGAACCGCCGGCAAAATTTAATTTAAATGCTAATGCAAAAAATGTTTTGGTTGGATCGGGAAGTATTATTAATGGTGAAATAATAAATTCGATTGTATTTAGCAAAGTTTATACTGGAGATAATTCGAGTGTAAAAAATTCGGTTGTGATGGATAAAAGTTATATAGGAAATAATTGTATTGTAGAAAATGCGATTATAGATAAAGAAGTAATTATTTCTGATGGAAAAAAAATAATTGGGAAAAAAGAAAAGCCGATTATTATTGCGAGAAATTCTGTGATATAAAAAAAAATTAAAGAAGAGAATAAATTGGCGCTAGAGGAAAAAAATTATGAGATTATTGTTTAAGTTGGATAAAGGAGATTATAAATGCGGTTGGAAAATATATGGTAAAGTATCGGTTCGAGGTTTGATTATAAAAAAAAATAAAATTGCGATGATTTATAGTGGAAAATATAATTATTATAAGTTTCCAGGTGGAGGAGTAGAATTCGGCGAAAATTATTTGCAAACTCTAAAACGTGAAGTTAGAGAAGAATCTGGATTAATTGTAATTGAAAAATCGGTAAAAGAATTTGGTTGGGTTTATAGAATCGAAAAAGGACACGGGAAAAATATTTGGGAGCAAAAAAATTATTATTATATTTGTAATGCAGAGAATAAAATTTTGGAGCAGCGTTTAGATAAATATGAGAAAGAAGAAAGATTTAGACTTGAATTTGTTAAACCGGATTATGCTTTAGAAATTAATAAAAAAGAAAAGCATAAGGCAAGTAAGTTTATAATGCTTGAACGGGAATCGAAAATTTTAGAAATTTTGATTAGCGAGGGATATTTTAATTCGGAGGAAAAATTATAAATGCAAAAAAAAGTAATGGTGGCAATGAGTGGCGGAGTCGATAGTTCGGTCTCCGCTATTATTTTGAAAAAATTAGGCTATAAAATTTCTGGTGCGACTATGAAATTATTTGAGGATGAAAATTTTGAATGTGTGCAAGAAAAAACTTGTTGTGCTATGAGTGATGTTTTTGACGCAAAAAATGTTGCGATGAGATTTGATTTTGAGCATTATGTTTTTAATTTTAAAAGAGAGTTTTATGATTGTGTAATAAAAAAATTTGCTAATGAGTACATAGATGGAAGAACACCGAATCCGTGTTTAGATTGTAATAAATATATGAAGTTTAAGAAGTTTTTGGAGCGAGCAATGATTTTAGATTATGATTTTATTGCGACGGGGCATTATGCAAGAATTGAATATGATAAAAAAATTAATAGATATTTATTAAAACGCGCGAAAGATAAATTTAAAGACCAGACTTATTTTTTATATAGCATGACGCAATATGAATTAGCTAAAAGTATTTTTCCGTTGGGAAATTTATTAAAGTCTGAGGTTAGAGAAATTGCTGAAAGAAATAATTTAATAAACGCAAAAAAAAAAGAAAGTCAGGATATTTGTTTTGTAAGAAATAAAAGTTATGCGAGGTTTTTAAAAGATAATTTTAATATTGATTTTAAAGAAGGAAATTTTGTTGATAAGAATAATAATATTATTGGCAAGCATAAAGGAATTATAAATTATACGATTGGGCAAAGAAAAAAATTGGGAATGAGTTTTAATAAGCATATGTATGTAATAAAAAAAAATAAATTTGATAATAGTATTGTTTTGGGCGATGAAAAAGATTTATATAAAAAAAGTTTGATTGCAGGAGATTTAAATTGGATTTTAATAGATGAATTAAAAAATAAAATGAATGTGACGGCTAAGATTAGATATAGTCAAAAAGAAGTTGAGGCTGTGATAAGTTTATATGATAAAGATAAAAATAAAATTTTGGTTGAATTTAAAGAAGCGCAAAGAGCAATTAGTCCCGGGCAAGCAATTGTTTTTTATGATGGAGAAAATGTTGTGGGCGGTGGAATAATTTTTGAGTAAAGAAATTATTTTTGGCTTGATAGATAAATTATGTGAAGAAAAAAATTTGAGGCCGGAAGAATTTTTGGTGTTATTAAATAGTGTTGAAGATAATTTTGTTATGGATTATATTTCTCGGAAAGCACAAGAGATTACGAAAAAATATTTTGGAAATAAAATTTATATTAGAGGTTTAATTGAGTTTAGTAATTTTTGTAAGAATAATTGTTTTTATTGCGGAATAAGAAAAGATAATTTGAATGTAATTAGATATAGATTGAGTGAAGATGAAATTTTTGAGTGTTGTAAAAAAGGATATGATTTGGGTTTTAGAACTTTTGTTTTGCAGAGCGGAGAAGATTTATTTTTTGATGATAAAAAATTGGTAAAAATAATATCGCGTATTAAAAAAAATTTTAGTGATTGTGCGATAACACTTTCGATTGGGGAAAAAAGTTTTGATGGGTATAAAAAATATTTTGACGCGGGGGCAGATAGATTTTTATTAAGACATGAGACGATAAATAATTTGCATTATAAAAAATTGCATCCGGATAATATGTTATTAAAAAATAGAATTAAATGTTTGTATGATTTAAAAAAAATTGGTTATCAAGTTGGAACAGGATTTATGATTGGTTCGCCTTATCAAAGTTTGAAAAATATAGTGAGCGATTTGTTGTTTATAAAAAAATTTCGGCCCGAGATGATTGGAATTGGTCCGTTTATTTCGCATAAAGATACGAGATTTTTTAATTTTAAATCGGGAAATTTAAATTTAAGTTTGATTTTAATCGCGATTTTAAGATTAATGTTGCCGGATAGATTAATTCCAGCGACGACAGCTTTGGGAACGATTGATAAAACCGGACGTGAAAAAGGAATTTTATTTGGTGCAAATGTTTTGATGCCAAATTTATCGCCTGTTTGTGTTAGAAAAAAATATGAGTTGTATGATAATAAAATTTGTACGGGAGAAGAAGCGGCGGAATGTATAAAATGTTTGAAAGCGCGTTTAAAAAAAATTGATAGGGAAATAATAATTTCGCGTGGCGATTTTAAAAAAATGTTATGAATTAAGATTTT
>CAMVHY010000008.1 GCA_947167415.1 uncultured Clostridia bacterium | reverse complement strand
ATTTTTTTTCTTTAAGATAAATTGCGTCAAATAATTATTTTTTCAATCCATATTTATTATTGATTATTATTCTCAGACATTTGTTTTTTTTGATTTTCAATCATTTTTTTTACCATATATCCACCAACATATCCGTTTTGAGCGGAAGTTAAATGTCCATTATAACCTTTTTTTAAAGGAACACCGATTTCGTTTGCAACCTCATATTTAAATTGATCTAATGCGGCACGAGCTTCAGGTGTTGTTGTCGAATTGTTATTGTTATTTTCTAATACTGACATAACAAATTACCTCCAAAAGTTATTAAGTTTTTAAATTTGATTTTTAAATTTCATTTATGCCGGCATTTAATTTTTTTATTTTGGTTTTAAATAACCATATCTTTAAAAATTTATTTTTCATCCTTAAAAAAAATTTAGCGCGTAACGATTTTTATTTTTCTTGAGTCTAATTTCTTTTGCTCAAGTTAAAATTTATCGTTACGCGCTTATTATTTGCGAAAAAATAAAATTTATTACTGGTAATTTCTTCAAAAAAATTTAATTTTCTTCCTGATTTTTATTATTATCTTTATCTTTCTTTTTAAAATTCAATTTCGAAAGAATTCCCGGGACCATATCAATAATTTTATTTACACCATCCTGATTTTTTAAATTTATTAATTCCACGCTATTCAAATCTTTTTTTACAACTAAAACTGCTGACGGAGTAATTTTTGCGCCGAGCCCACCGACTCCATTTTCTTTTTTTGATTCATTATCCGAAGCACTTGCTCCAACTCCCAAACAAATATCCATAAACGGAATTATAATCATCTCGCCAATATTGATTTGCTCGCCAACAACACTTTGTGATGTCACAAAATTTTCCATCCTAGAAAATAAAATTCCCAAATTATTATCCAAATTTCCCATTTAAATCAATCTCCTTTACAAAAAAAATTTGATTTAATAAACAAAAATACTCGCTTATCAAATATATATTTTACAGAAACAAAAATTAAATTCAAAAAGCAAGTTCGCCCATATAAATAAATATCCAAATCAAAAATTTTTTTATTAAAATCATGCTTTAAATTCAAATCAAAAATTTTTATCTCACGCAAAAAACTTTCGAGTGCACAAAAATATCCTGTATACTCAGGATTTTCAAACCCAATTTCACCAAGCATAATAATTTTTTTTGGCCTAAGATTTTTAAAAATATTTTTAAGCAAATTAAAACTCGGCTCAATTATTTCTAATAATTCCGCGTAATCAATTTCATTCCATTTAAATTTTTTTTTTCGCATAACTTTTTTTGATTCAAATTTATTTTTTCTAACTTTCTTCTTTTTTATTTTTCTTTCTTTCGCATTTATATTTTTTTTCACGCTTATCCCAAAAATTTTTAAGCCGTCATTTTTATATTTCACGATTCCAAAAAAAAACTTAGCGCAAAAAAAAATTTTTGCCTTATCTTTAAATTTTATTCTTAAATCATATCTTATTGGCGCAATCAAAATTAAAACTAAAAAAAATAAAATACCAACAATAAACTTAACCAAAATCATATTTCAAACTCTCGCATTTAATTTTTTTATTAAATCTAAAAAATATTTTGGTGGGGTATGATTAAACTCAACATATCTTTTTGTTTTCGGATGAATAAAACCCAATTTTTTTGCATGTAAAGCTTGACCAATCAAACCAAATTTTTTGTCTTTCTCGCCATAAATTTCATCACCCAAAACAGAATGATTTATGCTTGCCATATGAACTCTAATTTGATGTGTTCGACCCGTTTCTAATTTTAATTTTATTAAACTATAATCTCGAAAATTTTTTATCAAATAATAATGTGTAACAGCTCGACGACCATTTAAATTTATCGCCATTTTTTTTCTATCACGTAAATCTCTCCCAATCGGTTTATTTATTATTCCGTCAAAATAAAAATTTCCTTTCACAATCGCAACGTATTCCCGAGTAATTTTATGTTCTACAAACTGTTCCGCCAGAAAATTATGTGCATAATTATTTTTTGCCACAACTAAAATTCCCGAAGTATTTTTGTCTATCCTATGAACAATTCCCGGCCGCAACATTCCATTTATATCAGATAAATTATTTTTAAAGTGATAAATTAATCCATTAACAAGCGTCCCGGAAAAATTTCCCGCTCCCGGATGTACAACCATATTTTGTGGCTTATTTATAATTATTATTTCGTTGTCCTCATAAACTATATCCAAATCTATTTTTTCCGGTTTTACATCCAAATTTTTTTCCGCTTCAAATTTTATTTTTATCTCATCATTTTTTTTAATAACATAACCCGCTTTAATTTTTTTTCCATTTACAAGCACATTATTTTTTTCTATTAAATTTTTTATTTGGCTACGAGAAATATTTTTTTCTTTAAATTTTAAAGTCAAAAAAATATCGAGGCGTTGATTTGCCTCGGTATCTTTTATATAAAACAAATTTTCTTCACACATTAATTTTTTTCTCCCAAAAAATAAGAAATAATCGCGCCGACAAAAAAACTTATTACGCTAATTAAAATCATAAAATTATTTATTCCGCTTTGATAAGTCATCGGCGATGCAAAAATTCCATAAATCGAACCAATTATTAATCCTAAAATACAAAAATAAGTTTCGGAATAAAATTTTTCCAGCAACACAGAAATTAATTTCGATATCAATAGAATTCCCAAAATTAATCCTAATCCTAACGAAAATATTATTGCGCCCGTTCGAATTAAAAGATTTTTATCAGATAAATTTAATAAACACCGAGAAATATTTGAAATAGAATTAATTACTGTCGGATAAATTCCTAATAAAACCATAATAAAAGATCCGCTTATTCCGGGAATTATCATTGCAATTGCAGCGAGCAATCCGCCAAAAAATATTTTTAAAAGAAAAATAAAAGATATATCATTATTGATTTGCGTGGCGCCATTTTTGTTAAAATTAGAAGCTAAAACCACGATCAAAATAGAAATTATCGTGTACAAAAAATAATTTTTCTTTATGCCATTTTTAATTGCTTTTTTATAAATCAGTGGGATACTACCAAAAATAAGTCCGATAAAAAAAATATTTGTCGGCAGAGAATATTTTTTTAAACACAATTCTAAAATAGAACTAAAAAATAAAATGCTAAACAAAATGCCAAATCCAATCGGCGTTATAAAGCCTAAATTTTTTTTTATATCACGGAAAAAATTATTTATCGTATCTATCAAATCATCAAAAATTCCTAAAATAACTGCGATTGTTCCACCGCTTACTCCGGGAATAATATTTGCAAGACCAATAAATATACCTTTTAAAAAACCTAAAAAAATTTTATTCACAAAAACATCTTCCTTAGTTTTATATTTTTTTATTTAAAATTTTTTTTCGAGACAAAAAAACTATATCACAAAACTTTTTTTATCTTGTAACCAAAAATTAATTTGACATAAAGTTTGTTATGGAATAAAATTGCTCGGTTTTTGTTTTTTTTTATAATAAAAAAAAAATATTTGTTAATTAAAAAAAACACTTGCATTTAATATAAAAGAGTTATATAATTTAGTTAAAGGGAATCTTAATTCGATTGAATGGTTTTTTAACGTGATAATTAATAAGATTTCCTGAGAAGATTTGTGTAAAACAAAATAATACAAAGGGGGGGAGCGTTTTGTCAGATGAAAATCCAAAATCCAATAAAAAAAAGCATTTGGATAAACCGAATAAACTTCTTACGAGAAGAGAGTTTAGGGATGCAAAAGAAAAACAAAAGCAATTGAGCGAATTTTTAAGTTTGTTTGATAATTTTATTGATGATGTGAATCGGTCGACGTCTTTTGAAGATACTTATAATATTATCACCGATTTCGTAATCACAAGTCGACGCTTATTTGGCAAAAGTGATAAACGGATAAATAGTATTACTGAACAACTTACAGATATTGCCGAAAATTCTAGAAAAGAAATGGATCAAATGTCAAAGGAAACAGTAAAATTGATTCAAGAAACAATAAAACTTTATAATGCGGAGTTCCACAGTGATCTTGTTTTTGATGGGGATATTACGAAATGGCTTAAAAGAACTTTCCCTTTGATGCGTTTGTATGTAAAAAAAAATAAGTTATAATGAAAATCATGGAGGATGATTAACGTGCCTAAAAAAAGTGGTATTAGTGTTATTGATGCAAACATCGAAAAAATTGCATCAATCGAAGGAAAAAGAAAGTTGCAAAATATTAATTTAAAAGATAAAGCTTTGTCGAAAACAGAGTCGAGTATTGACGATATAAAAAGTGATAATAACCAATTAAAAGAGACAATAAAAGAAAACAGCGGGTTATTAAATTCCATAAAGAGATTTGTGCTAGAAATAAGAGAAGGATTGTTTCAACGTTCTGCAGGACAATTGGAAAAACAGAACAATTTGGCTGCTTCGGGTAATAATATAAATTCGATGAGTAATCAACTAGTTGAAATTTCCATGTTAAGTCGTGATAAAGATTTAGAATCGACAGAAAAACATGATGACAGTATTTTAAATAAAGTTGGTTTTGAGGGACAAGATATTATTGCCTTTGAAATTAAAAACAATGTTGGTAAAGTATCAAGATAAATTTTTAAGGAGTGGATTTTAGTGGCATCAGATGCAATTGAGTTTTATAATAACGCTGTGGTTACGTGCAACAACTGCGGCAGTACTTTTGTTACCGGCTCAACAAAAAAAGAAATAAAAGTTGATGTTTGTTCGAAATGCCATCCGTTTTATACAGGTAGTGGAAAAGGCATTGTTGAGAAAAAAGGCCAAGTGGCAAAGTTTAATGCCAAATATAATACTAATAACAACACAGCCGAAAACTAGTTTATATTTAATATAAAAAACAAAAAAAACGATGCTAACCAAGCACCGTTTTTTTTTATCGCTTATAACCAAAAATACGACAACACACCAAACAAAAATTACAAATATTCTTTTAAAACATCGACCGCATTGTCAGATATTAACAATTCCCCATGTTCAAACAGATATGCGTACGAAATTGCACTTACAACATGTTTCTTTCCATACTCGCCAACGATAATCTCCAAATCTCTATCCGAAATTTCATCAAGACTACTATTGTTTTTCAGAATCAAAAAATAGTGTCTTTTCAATTTAACTAACGAACTCTCGCCCGTGAATCTCCCGAACATCTTTTTTGCCACAACCGCAACATCATCCATTTTATTAAACTCAAAAATCGAAACCAAATTATCATCTGCAGATTTTTTAAGTCCACTTTTTGCAAAATTTGGCTTTGTCTTGTGAAAAAATTTTTTTTCCGGATTATCCATCACACCGCCGGCATCTTCTTTATCTTTATCATCTATTTTCGTAATTAAAATTACAATCGCTTCAAGCGACAACGGAATTGCCTCGACCATCAACTGCGAATCTTCAGCATAAAAATCACACTCATCACACGCAATATCCATCATCTCTTTAAATAACTCGCGCGTTTTTTCTGTACCAAATGCTAACTCTGTCATTTTTATATTTCGCTCTTTTAAATCGTCTATGGTCAATAAAATTTTTAACCTTTTATCGCTAATTTTTTCGATTTTCATTTTTGCCACCTCCAAAAAATATTTATATATAAATTATATATCAAAATAAATCAAAAGTAAATACCAATTTCTAAAAAACAAATTCAAAATATAAACCTAAAATTTATTTTCATAATCTTCGTCTATTTCTAGATTTCCGGAATCTATTGCCTGACGTGCTAAATAATCACAACGTTCATTTTCACAATTATTATTATGTCCCTTTACCCACACAAAATTTATTTTATGCCTTTCCATTAATTTTAGCAACCTAATCCACAAATCTATATTTAAAACATCAGGAGCACCCTTTCTATGCCAATTATTTTCTTGCCATTTATAAATCCACTTTTTATTTATCGCATCCGTTACATATTTCGAATCCGAATATAAATCAACTTCACAATCTTCTTTTAAAAATTCAAGAGCTTTAATCACAGCTAAAATCTCCATTCTATTATTCGTAGTTTTTCTAAATCCACATGCGATTTCATGCCGTATGTCTTCATCAAGAATAACAATTCCTAATCCACCCGGTCCAGGATTTCCTGAACATGCTCCATCCGTATAAATTTTAATTTCCTTCATTGCTTTCCTCGTTTTCATTATTTATATCCTGTTCCAGACTATCATTTAAATTAAACAATGCCAAAGCAAAATTTTCATAATCAAACTCTTGAATATCTTCAACTTTTTCTCCGACACCAACAAATCTAACAGGAATTTTTAAATCTTTAACAATCGGAATTACCATTCCCCCTTTTGCGCTGCTATCTAACTTAGTTAAAACTATTCCTGTTAAATCACACGCCTCATTAAATAATTTTGCCTGCTGAATTGCATTTTGTCCCATTGTCGCATCAATCGAAATAAATACTTCAAGCTGTGCTTCACTAAACTCTTGCCTAATAATCTTAAATATTTTTTTTAACTCATTCATCAAATTAACTTTATTTTGCAAACGTCCCGCAGTATCACAAATCAGAATATCTGTTTTTTTTGCTTTCGCAGATTTTATCGCATCAAAAACTACTGCACCTGGATCCGAATTTTCTGTACGCTTAACTATTGGTACGTTTATTCTTTCCGCCCAAATAGCCAATTGATCTATTGCAGCCGCCCTAAAAGTATCAGCCGCAACAAACATTACACTTTTGCCTCGTTTTTTAAAAAAATTTCCAAGTTTCCCTATCGATGTCGTTTTTCCTGCTCCGTTAACTCCAACCATTAAAATTATCGTCGGTGATTTAATATCAAATTTTTTCTCTTCTTCATGGTCTTTAAATATATTTATTATCTCTTCAACAAAAATATTTTTTAATTCATCGACATCCGAACATTTTTTTTCCCGACATGTCTTTCTTATTTCTTCCATAATTCCCATCGAAGTTCCAGCACCAACATCGCTCATTATTAAAATTTCTTCAAGCTGATTAAATAATTCATCATCAATTTTTTTATAATTACCAAATAAATCATCCAGCTTATTTAAAAAACTTTCCCGCGTTTTTTTTAATCCCGAAAAAATTTTTTCCAAAAAAGCCATTTTAAATCACCACCTTAAAATTTTTATAATTTAACTTTTATTTTGTTCCGAACAATCTATCGCCAGCATCTCCAAGTCCTGGAACTATATAACCATGATCATTTAATTTTTCATCTATCGACGTTGTATAAATTTTTACATCCGGATACTCAAGATTTATTTTTTTTATTCCTTCCGGTGCTGATATCAAACATAAAAACGTAATATCTTTTGCCCCACGCGATTTTAAAAATTTTATTGCCGACGCAGCGCTTCCGCCCGTTGCTAACATCGGATCCAATAAAAATATTTTTCTCTCGTTAATATCATTAGGCAATTTACAATAATACTCCACTGGCGTCAAAGTCTTTGGATCCCGATATAATCCGATATGTCCAACTTTTACATTTGGCGCCATCTGCAAAATTCCGTTTTCCATTCCAATTGCTGCTCTCAAAATCGAAACAATTGCAATTTCATCCTTAATAGTCTTGCCGACAGTATCACAAATTGGTGTCGTAATATTTTTATCTTTTAATTTTAAATTTCTCGATGCTTCATAAAAAATTAATATAGCCAACTCCGCAACAATTTCTCTAAATTGCTTATCTTTTGTATTAATGTCTCTGATAAGCGAAATTTTATTTTGCACCAACGGATGTTCAAGAACCACAACATTTTTATAACCCTGTTTTTCCGACATAAAAAAATCTCCTTTTATTCACTTTTTTTACTTTCCAACTTTTTTATCTTATCAATGCGTTTAACATGTCTCAATTCATTAGAAAAATTCGTTTGCAAAAAAGTTTTTAATACATCTAACGCCAAATCTTTGCCAATTACGCCTGCTCCAATTGCTAAAACGTTTGCATCATTATGCTCTCGCGACATCTTTGCCATAAAACTATTATGACACAGAGCAGCGCGAATTCCATTAAATTTATTTGCACAAATGGAAATTCCAATTCCAGTATTACATATTAAAACTCCAAATTTGCTTTTATTATTAATAATCGACTCGCAAACCAATTTTGCATAATCAGGATAATCACATGAATTTTTATCATAAGTTCCATAATCTTTATAAATAAAATTATGCTGCTCTAAATATTTTATAATTATATTTTTCAAATCAAATCCTGCATGGTCACAACCTATAGCAATAATTTTAAAATCCTCCCCGTACACATTCAATATTCGTTATTCTTTTTACCATCAAAATTAATAATTTATAAATCTCTAACGCACAATTTCTATAAATATCAACATTTTTTCCAAATGGATCCATCACATCATATCTTGTACCACTAACAAAATCTCCAAGAATAAAAATTCTATCTCTTTGGTCAGGAAATTTATTTAATAAAAAAGATTTATGTTCGTAAGCCATAGCGAAAATAAAATCACTGTCATAAACCATATCTAAATTTACCAATCTTGACCGATGCCTTGACATTTCTCTTTCCAATTCACTGCCTAATAAATGCAAATTAGTTAAAGCCGTTATTGCACCGCTGGACATTGGTTCTTCTTCTATAACCATTGTTCCGGCTGAACTTATGTTTGCATGTAAATCTTGTTGCATAAAAATACTTTTGGTCAAAAATTCAGCTATTGGACTTCGACAAGTATTACCCGTGCAAACAAATACTATTTTTAACAAACACATCACGCCTTTATTTTTTTATAAGCGGCCGATTTTAATAATCTGTTCATAATTGCTGAACCAAGTTCTTTCTCATCAACGCTTTCAGCATAAATAACCTCTACTTGATTCAAATCAAATTCTCTCAAACAATCAAATAAATTATTTGCTATTTCAAACAAATTATTTTTATCTCCCATCGACAATACAAAACAATTTTTATAAAACTCTTTTGTTTGGTTAAAAGCAAGAACTCCCGATTTTATTTTTTTTTCTTGATTATTAGACACCATTTTATTTATTTTATCAACAATTTTTCTTTCTCTGATATCCATATTTTTTTCATCAGAGAAAACAATAAAGACATCCGCCTCAGGAGAATAATGCTTATATTTCATTCCGGGAGCCTTTGGATGCTCATCATCAATAATTAAATTTTTATTCATAATCACATTAGGCAGAATTTTTTTAAGCATCTCAAAAGTTATTGCTCCTGGTCGTAAAATCACGGGACTTTTTTGCGTCATATCTACAATCGTTGACTCAATCCCAAAAGAAAATTTATCGTCACACAAAATCATGTCAATTTTTCCATTTAAATCTTTTATTACATGTTTTGCACGAGTGCAACTTGGTTTTCCCGAAATATTTGCACTTGGAGCAGCAATAGGCACTCCCGCATATAAAATTAATTTTTGTGCAATCGGATTTGCTGGAAATCTCACAGCAACCGTATCAAGCCCTCCAGATGTTTCATTGGGAATACAAGTTTTCTTTTTACAAATTATTGTCAATGGTCCCGGCCAAAAATTTTTTATGAGATTTTTAATCTCCGCATTAATATTTTTAACAACCGAATATAAATCTTTTTTATTTGCAATATGAACTATCAAAGGATTATCCGATGGTCGTCCTTTTGCAGAATAAATTTTTTTTGCCGCAATTGGGTCAAAAGCATTTGCTCCAAGTCCATACACAGTCTCCGTTGGAAATGCAACAAGTCCACCCGATTTTATTATTTTACTTGCCGCCATGATAGAAACATCATCAGCATCTGCAATTATGGTTTTCATTTTTTATCACCATTCAAATTAAAATTTAATTTCGATTTAATTCGGCAAATATAAAATAACACAAAATAATTATCCTGTCTAAAAAACTAATAAACATTGTTATGTAATAAAAATTTGACTTATTTTGGAAGATGATTTGTTTTTATGATTGATATTGCCATTTATAAATATTTTATTTATCTAAGTAAAAATTTTGGACCATAAATTTTAAAAAACTTGGGTTAAAAACTTGATATAATAAAAATTAGTAACATAAAAAAATTCAAATCTACGGAAGAAGTTTCTGCCATCAGATAAAGGCAATAAAATTTCCCCTTATAAGTTTTATTATTGATTATTTTTTAGCAAACACATTTTCACTTGTGAATAGCAATTAAAATTTAATTAACATCTTGCTATTAAATTCTATTGTTAATTTTTGTTTTTAAAAACGGAACCCAAAATACCGACTAAAAAATATCATTTAAAAATTATTTTCTTAACACGAAATCAAGATATGTCATAAAAGAAATCTTTCTACCAAAGCAAAAAACATGCAAACAAAAAAACAAGGCAATAAGCCTTATTTTTTATTAATCAATTATTTTTTTATAGCCAAATTAAAATCAATTAGAGGACACCCACGGCAAAATCAAGCCTTTTTTAAATAACTCTTCTTTAAATTCTCCGCTAATATTAACATTTTCTGGCGCAACCACAAAAATATCAGACGAAATTTTTTCGATCGATCCATTTGCGATATAAGCCGCACCACTTAAAAAATCTGCTATCCTTTGCGCATCTTCTTTATTAACGTCCTCAAGATTTACAATCAAAATTTTCTTTTCTTTTAATCCATCGCCTGCAAGTGCTGCATCATTAATATTTTTTGGATAATAAATCACAACTTGCGCTATTTGTTTTTCAACCGAACTTTTTGTTATGTCAACAATTTTAGAATTATAACTTTCCGCTAAACCAAGACTACTCTTCTTCGTTTCGCTTTTATTTTCAACATATTCATCTTCTTCTTCATAACTTTCCTTACCAAATAAATTTCCAAAAAAACCACGTACAGAAGCCAACAAATTTAATTCCCCCAAACTATTTTTTCTAAAACGCGCTTCATTATCAAACAAAAAATAAATTATGTCAAGAAAAATTTTTTTTAGTCCATAATTTTTTCGCCGTCAATAATATTTTCTGCGTTTAATACAATCATATCGTAAATTTTTATTTCAGGATTTAATTTTTCATCTAGCACAACAAAATCATTTTTTAAATCCCCATCAAAATTTATTTTTTTAAATTCTGCTATTCCGTTATTTGCTAAATAAACACCGCGTATTTTTTTTACGTCATTAATCACAAATTTATCTTTCTTATCATTTTCTTTTACTAATACATCTTTTATTTTTACTTCATCACTTTCTACATAAAAATAATTTTCATCTTCATCATAAATTTTAACTTTAACTTTATTATTTTCTCCAGCCTTTTTTATTACATAATAAAATTCATCTTTATACACAAATTCTTTTTTTATCTTAAACAAATTTTTTGCGACTATACTTTTATTTAAGATTTTATATCCGCGTTTTTTATTATCTTCTAATTTAAATTTTATATTTCTCACATCAACAAAATCATGCATAAATTTATCACTTTTCAAAATCAAAATACTTTCTGATTTATTTTTAGCCAAGATTTTATAAACCATAAATTCAACTTCAATAAAATTATTATCCTGTTTTAAATAAATTATTTTCCAATCATTTTCTTTCAAGTCTTTTATATATTTATTTTTTATACGACAAGCAATATACCAATTATTATCCTCAATAATTTTAAAAACATTTTCTCCGGCATTAACAAAACTATTATTATTTATTTCTTTTGCTTGCGCTTTTATATTTATATTTTCAAAAGTCAAACTATCTAATTTATCCAACCAAAAATTATTTTCTAATCCATCAATAAAATAACTAACTAAACCTGCCTCTTCCGAATTTAAATTACAAACATTATTTTTTATTTTTTTCTCGAGCTCATTCTTTTCATCATCCATCTCTTTTATTTCTCCACGATTTTCAGTTAATAAAATCTGATTCCTAATCTCTAAATTTTTTTCTATCAAATCCAAAACACCATTTATTTTTTTATTATTTTTCGCCTGTGACAATACAAACATATTTTTATCAACAATATCTTTTAGATTATCATTTGCTTTTTTAATATCATTTTTAAAAATCGACATATCAATTCTTTTTTTCTGCGCGTCAATAATATTATTATTCACTTGCGATAATTCATCCATTAAACCATCATTTGCTTTTTTATCCTCTATTACACAAACCAAACTATTTTTTTTTGCGTAATCATTATTATGCAATACAAAATAAACCAAACCATTTTTTTTTGCCTTATATACTTTTTCATTTCTAATTATTATTCCATCAAAAATTTTAGACTTATCAAAATCAATAAATTTTACTAACGTCGTATCTATTTTTTTGCGTGAAAAAAAACGTGTACAATAACCAACCATATAAATAATAATCACAAAAAAAACCAGATAAAAAAATATCCGGTCCATAATTTTTCTCTTTCTCTTTTTTTTAACATAAATCATTTTAAATATTACTCCCATAATAATTTATTTCTGCCAAAAATCTAATTTATTTTTTCTATATCAACTGTAACTAAAATTTTATTTTCGCTTCCTTTTTTAATTTCTAAACCATATTTACTTAATAAATCATTTAAATCATAACTTATATTTTTTGACAACGAAGCATTATTTATATCTATCTCCGGCAATTTTAAACTTTTAATCTCAATTTTTTCATTGCCCGTAATTTCTATTTCTTTTGGCGAATAATCAATGTTTTTTATTACATATCCATCGGCAATTTTTCCAATCGTCTTTGGTCTTTCAACAAAAATTTTTTTATACGTATCAATTTCAATAAAAACATCAGCCTCATTATCACTTAAATTTAAATTATCCGTAACATCAATTCCGTTTTTATTATAAATTTTAATCGGTATCTTAGTAAAAATATCTTTTTTCGCTCCACCGGCATTTAAATTTAAATTAATTGGCCTAATTATTTCCATAATAGATTTTGCTCCGACAACATCTATATCTTCCGGGTCTATCTTTACATTCTTTATATAAAAATTTTTTTCTGGTTCGCCATCAATTTCATAATAAATTTTTTTTTTCTCGCTAATTAATTTATCTAAATTAATTTCTAATTTCGACGGATAAACTTTTAAAATTTGATATCGCGATGTATTTAAATAACTTGAAAAAGAAATATTAACAGGCAAACTAAATCCTTTATTTATATATTGCTCATACGATCCATCTATATTTTTAAAATCTATATTCGCCTTTAAATTATCCGTGTTTTTATCTATAAATTTTAAATCATCACGCGTTGCTCTGACGTCAACATCTATTTTATTATCGCCTAATTCTTTTTCATTTAATAAACTCAAATTATTTGCCGACAAATTTTTTACATTTAATAAATCTAACTTAATCGAATATTTTCTCGCAACAACAGGATTATTTATTTTTATCGCTATTATCCATAAAATAATTGCTAACACAAACGACAAAATTTTAAAATAAAATTTTTTTATCAAGAACAATTTTATTTTATTTAGCATTTTTATCATTTCTCCATAATTTAATTCTTTTCACAGATTTATTATTTACGCTCGCAAATATACTTCTTATCTTTCTCTCATCAATATTTTTTATTAATTTACCACTTTTAGCAATCGAAATTTCTCCGCGTTCTTCCGAAACAACAATTACATATGCATCCGAAACTTCACTTGCTCCAATCGCAG
>CAMVHY010000007.1 GCA_947167415.1 uncultured Clostridia bacterium | reverse complement strand
TCATGTCCAATTAAACTTAAATTAGCTTTTTTATTCATGATTACTAAATTAATCGAATATAAACACGTCGTCGTAATAATTCCGCAAATCAAATCATTAATTTTAAATTTCACATGTAAAAAACCTGTTACAAACCCAGCTATCATTCCAAAAAAAACAGATATAATCATCGCAAAAAAAACATTTATATTTTTATTAATCAAACATGCAGTAATTGCTCCGCCTAAGCAAATTACTCCGTCAACTCCTAAATCCGGAAAATTTAATATTCCATACGTTATATAAACTCCAAGCGATAATAAACTATAAATCAATCCAAGTTCTAAAATATTAAATAAATAACTCATTCAATCAAATTTGCTCCTTCAGGAATTTTAATTTTAAATTTCTCGGCTTTATCCTTATTAATAAATAATTTTTTCATCTCACAATTTTTAACTTTTATATTATTAGCTGACTCGCCTTCTAAAATTTTTTTAATCATATCTTTAGTTTCATAACCCAAATCATATTGTTCAAAACTATTTGAAACTAACGCACCTTTTTCAACTTGTTCTCTTACTGCTCCTATCACCGGAATATTTTTTTCATCAGCTTTTTTTATTTCTATATCCAAACCTGACATAACCGTGTTATCCAAAAGATTTATCATGACATCAACTTTTTCCAAAATATTATCCATTGCCAAATTTATATCCATTGTTGACGAAATCGTATTTGTTTCAACTTTATAATCAAAATCTTTTGCCTTAAGTTTTAATAATTCTAATTCATTACACGAATTAATTTCACTCGCATTATAAATCACTCCGATTTTTTTTGCATCGGGCAATAAATTTTTTACAAGTTCAAGTTCCGCTTCGACATCTAAAAAATCCGAAATTCCTGTCATATTTGTTTCAGGATTTTCTTTTGATTTTATAATTCCTGCGCCAATCGGATCAGAAACTCCAACAAAAACCACCGGAATATTTTTTTCTCTTGTCGCATTAAAAGCAGCTTGTGCTCCTCCTGTTGTTACAGCAATAATTAAATCATATTCATCACTAACAAATTTTTGCGCTATATTTAACGCCGTCAAATTATCTCCATTCGCATTTTTTAAATCTACATTCAAATCCATATCAATTTCTTTCAATCCATCTTGAATTCCATTAACAATTTTATCAATAGATTCATGTGATACAAATTGCAAAATCCCAACCTTTTTCTTATTAGAGTTATTTTTACACGCCGCTAAAAAAAATATATTCAACAGTACTAACACCAAAAAAAACATTTTTTTCATAACAAACTTCTCCTCCAAAATTTTTTCACGATTATAATCAAATTTTTATTTAAAATATAAATTTAAACAAAAAAATAACCGAGAGAATAAATCAACTCGATTATTTTTTTTGCAAACAAATCCTATATTACACAAACATACTTTCACAACCAAAAAACAACTTTAACATATTTTTACGCATCTATATTTTTCACAGATTTCGCAAACATCTGTATAAATTCTCGACGAGATTCAACTTGATCTCCCATCAATTTTGTAAAAATCAAATCAGCTTCAATCGCGTCTTGTAAATTAACTTGCCATAAAATTCTTTTCTGTGGATCCATAGTTGTTTCCCAAAGTTGTTCTGCATCCATTTCACCCAATCCTTTGTATCTCTGCCGACTCGTTTTTTCTTCGCCGATTTTATCCAACAAATCTTTTAGCTCAGCATCACTATAAACATAATATAATTTTTTATTTTTTTCTATGCGATACAAAGGCGGTTGTGCGACATAAACTTTTTTGTTTTCTATTAATGGCCTCATAAATCTAAACATAAAAGTCAAAAGCAAAGTTCTTATATGCGCCCCGTCAACATCTGCATCTGTCATTATAATTATTTTATGATAACGCAATTTGCTTATATCAAAATCCTCGTGAATTCCAGTTCCAAAAACAGTTATCATCGATTGAATAACTTCACTTGTCAAAGCTCGATCCAATCTTGCTTTTTCGACATTTAAAATTTTTCCACGTAAAGGCAAAATTGCCTGAGTTTTTGGCGTACGTGCACTTTTTGCTGAACCTCCGGCCGAATCACCTTCAACTAAAAATATTTCACACAACTCAGGATCTTTCTCCGAACAATCTGCTAATTTTCCAGGCAAAGGAGATGTATCCAAAACAGATTTTCTTCTAATCAATTCACGTGCTTTTTTTGCAGCATTTCTTGCACGTGATGCCATTACGGCTTTCTCTATTATTATTTTTCCGACATCCGGATTTTCTTCCAAAAAATATTCTAGTTTCTCACACAAAACATCATTGACGGCTCCTTTTGCTATGCTATTTCCCAATTTAGTTTTTGTTTGTCCTTCGAATTGCGGCTCGGCAATTTTTATGCTTATAATCGCCGTTAATCCCTCTCGAACATCTTCTCCAGTTAAATTCTTATCGTTTTCTTTTAACAAATTAAACCTTCTTCCATAATCATTTATCGTTTTAGTTAAACCTAATCTAAATCCCATCAAATGCGTTCCGCCATCAATCGTATTAATATTATTTACAAACGTATATATATTCTCAGAAAATCCATCGTCGTGCTGAAATGCAATTTCAATTTGCACATCGTCTTTAATTCCCTCAGCATAAAAAATTTTTTCATACAAAGGGGTTTTATCTTTATTAATATATTTTATAAATTCCGTTATTCCGCCTTGATAAAAAAAATTAGCTTGATTAATACTATTTTCTCGTAAATCATAAAGATTTATTTTTAATCCTTTTGTCAAAAAAGCAGTTTCTCTCAATCTTTGCTTTAATATTTCAAAATCAAAAATAACACTTTCAAAAATTTCACTATCCGGCTTAAAAATTACTGTTGTCCCATGTAAATCAGTTTCGCCGATATTTTCTAGCTTACTTATAACTTTTCCACGCGAATATTTTTGCTCATAAATATTTCCATCGCGAAAAATTTTGACTGTTAACCATTCAGACAAAGCATTTACAACCGAAGCACCAACTCCATGCAATCCACCCGAAACTTTATAACCTGCGCCACCAAATTTTCCTCCTGCATGCAAAACAGTAAAAACAACTTCAACAGCAGGAATTTTTTTTTGTGGATGCAAACCAACTGGAATTCCTCGCCCGTTATCAAAAACTTTAATAGAACCATCCGGATTTATGTAAACATCTATCTCATTACAAAATCCGGCAAGTGCTTCGTCAACCGCATTATCTACAATTTCATAAACCAAATGATGTAAACCGGTACTCGACGTGCTTCCAATATACATCCCGGGTCTTTTTCTTACTGCTTCAAGTCCTTCTAAAACTTGAATTTGTGATTCATCATAAACTGCCATAATTTATCTCCTATTTTACTTTCTAAAATCAAACAAAAACTATCCATCAAAAAAATTATCCCTTTAATTTCAAAGGTAAAATCAAATATTTTGCATTATCCAACGCTTCATTTTTTTCCGAATCAAAAGGCTTTATTGTACACGGATTCAATGCCGTCGTTAAAAAAATAATAATATCATCCGTCGAAATTGCTTTTAAAACATCTGTTAAATACTTTGGATTAAATGCAATCTCAAGTTTTTCTCCATCAATATTCGCAGGCAATTCTTCATAAGATTGATCTAATTCCGTATTCGAAGTAATTATAACTTTATCTTCTGCGATTTTAAATTTTACAGGATTTCTTTTTTTATCATCACTGCAAATTAACGAAGCGCGTTCTACACATTCCAAAAATTCCTGTCGTTTAGCTTTTATAACCGTTTTATAATCCTCAGTAAATATATTTTCGTAATTTAAATAACTGCCACTGATTAAACGCGTGACAATTTTACACTCCGATAATTCAAATAAAGCATGTTGTCCTGTCATATATAACAAAACATCTTCTGAATCAGAATTCGTCAAAATTCTCGAGATATCCATAAGTGTTTTGCTCGGAACAATAATACTTGTATCACTATAATTCTCGTTTAAATTTTCTCGTCTCAAAGAAATTCTAAATCCATCAAGCGCTACAAGACTTAATTTATTATTTTTTATTTCTAAAAGCTCGCCCATTAAAACCGCTTTCGATTCATCAAGCGAAACAGAAAATATAGTTTCTTTAATCATACTTCTCAAAATCTCACTCGGTATTTTATAAATTTCTGATTTGTCAACATCAGGTAGCTTTGGAAAATTTGTTCCGTCCATACATTGAATTTTAAATTCGGAACGCCCACCTTTAATCACCATAATATTTTCCTGGCAAGTAATAAAAATATCTCCATCCGGCAGTTTACGTACTATATCAAAAATTTTTTTAGCGTCTATCGCAACTTCTCCCGGAACATTTATATTTGCTTCGATACAAAAACTTTCGATTCCAATCTCCAAATTATTACATAATAACTTTAAAGAATTCTCCTCAGCTGTTATTAAAACACATTCAAGAATTGGCATAGTTGTTTTTGACGCTACGGCTTTCATTACCATATCCAAACCGTCTACTAAGTTTTCTTTCTTACAAACCAAATTCACTTTTTTTAATATCCTCCTTAAATTATTTCAATAACTTTATATTTTATAATTCCATCAGGTGAATTTACATCAACAGTATCACCAGTTTTGTGCCCAATTAATGCATTCCCTAATGGCGATTCATTCGAAATCCTGCCATTTGATGGATCTGATTCTGTTGAGCCAACAATCATAAAAATAACTTCTTCTTGGAATTCCATATCTAATAATTTTACTTGGCTACCAAGACTTATTCTATTTTTATTTGCATCTGTTTCTATGACTTTTACGTTTCTTAACTTTTGTTCTAGCTCTTCTATACGCGCTTCAATTTTTGCTTGTTCTTCTCTTGCCGCATCATATTCCGCATTTTCAGACAAATCTCCTTGGCCTCTCGCATCTTTTATTTTCTCCGCAACTTCACGACGACGAACAAGTTTTAAATCATTCAACTCGTCTTCAAGCTTTTTTTTGCCCTCTTCGGTCAAAATAACTGTTTTTTCCGCTGGCATTTTTTTATCAACATCCTTATTTTTTTTATTTAAACCAACTTATTATAACAAACTTAAAAAAAATTGAATACAAAAATAAGCCAATCGAATGACTTAAATATTTTTTTTGCTCGTTTGTTATTTACATTTGTACTATTTTAATTTCGAACAGCAAAGATATTTATTAGAGAGTGTAGACAAAATTAGAAGAGGGAAATAAAAAAGAGGGGAATAAAAAAGAAATGAAAGAGAAAAAAGGAAAAACGAGTAATAAAAATGGAAAAAAAGCTATCGAAGGAATGACGTGAGAGATAAAGAGCGGAGAAAGATAATAGGATTTTTTTAAACGGAGTATTTTGGATATCGAAGATAGAATCTCCATGGTGGAGTTTACTGTCTGATTATTGGAAACGGTATACATTGCATAAAAAATTTTTGAGATGGGTAAAAAATGAAAAATAGGAAAGATTGGTTAAAGTTTTAAATCAAAATACAAAGCTTAAAAAAATATTGTGGCAATGAAAGGAAGAATAATTAATCTAAAGACAATTAAACTTGGCACTTTGTCTAGTGATTGGGCTTATGATACAAATTCAATTATTAATTACGCTGAAAAACTTTGCATTAACATAGTTGTTCCGCCTAAAAAAAATCGTAAATTACCTTAGGGTTACGAAAAACAACTTTATAAACAGCACAACAATATCAAACGATATTTTCTGAGATTAAAACAACGCTTTAGAAAAGTTTTTGTTCTCTACGATAAACTTGACTTTATTTTTATTTTTACCATTTCCTTTGCTTTTATTTTTGACTTGCTTTTTATGTAAACGCTATCTAATTTTAAAACAAAAATTTTTATTTGTCAAGAGGTAATTCAAATTTTTTTGAATTAAATTGTTTGCATATAAAATTTTTTTTTAATGCATCATGTTTTTTAAAAACAGTTTTCATATGTAGCATAAATTTTTATCGCATAAAAAAATGCCGCCGGTTTTTGCCGACGACTTTTTATTTGCACGCCCGAATAATAATATTTTATTATCTCGTCAAATTTAAATCCTGATTCTGCCAAAAATTTTGCTCCGAATTGACTCATTCCAACTCCATGACCATATCCTTTGCCAAAAATTTTTATCACGCAATCCAATTCATTATTTTCATCTAAAAAATTTTGCGTTTTCAAATCAAACATTCTACTTTCAAGAATTTGTCCGTTTTCCAATTTAAAAAAATTCCGTATTTCTTCTTTAACCAAAATTTTTTCTCCCAAAGTTCCAACCAATAATAATTTATTAACTCTTCCGCTCGGTGCATTTTCTAAAATTTTACACTCAGTAATATTTCCGATATCAATATTTTTTTGTGCCAACATTTTTTTTATTTGCGAGCCCAAAAATTCATGCGACCAAATTTTATTTTCTTCCATTAAATTTAAATCATTTTTTTTGCTTCTTAGATAATCAACTTTATTTCCCCAAACATTTTCAGAATTTTCTGTTGCGCCACCACTGCTTGAAAAAAAAACCGCGTCGATTAAATCATCGCCATAATATATACACAAATCATTCGTCTCTTTAATTATTTTTTCCAAGCCACAAAAATTTTTATCAAATCCTTTATAAATTTGACAATGCCCACAATCACATAAATCATAATTTTTATGTGGCTTATTTTTAATTTTTTTTGTCAAGTACGTTCTTAAAACAATCGCCTGTGATTTTACAGCTTCCTTATGCCAATTAAAAGGCATTTCTGTTCCGAGCACACAAGATAAATATTTATCAAAATCCAAATTATTTATCGCGATAATTTTTTTCTTTTCCACATCATAATTAAATTCTAAATCACCACAATATTTTCTGTTTCCAAGTTCAATTAAACCATCGCTTTCAGTTTTTATCTTCAAATTATCACAATCCAATAAAATCACATCTTCGCCATTATCTATGCAAAACATTTTTTTCCCGTTGGCATTAATTATTTCATCATCTTGGTTTAATATCGGCGTTTCTTTTCTTTCTGTACACAAAAAAAATAAATCAACATCATTAACATAAATCATCGCTCTTAAATTATTTTTCGCCAGTTCTTTTTTTGCTTGTAAAACATCCTTATAGGACGAAAAAGTTTTTCCCAATTTTAAATAAAAACCATCAAGCATATTTATTTTAAAATTTGTTTTCGTTTCAATCGAACAATCAATAAATTTATCTTTTATCCCGATATAAATTTTTTTGTTTTTTATAACCATATCTTTTTGAGATTCAAGTCCAATTCTTATTGTTTGATCTTTCGCAAAGATAAATTTTGCTTGAGATAAAAACATAGCGATAAAAATAATTGCAAATAAAAATTTTTTCATGTCAAAAAAATTCCTCCTAATAAAAAAAAGTAAGACAAAAACCTCACTCTTATACCAAAATAAAATTTAATACGCAAAAAAAAATCCTTTTTTCAAGGCAAAATCAAATTTTTGACAAAAAAATAAAACATCCGGCTGATTTTTTATATTCAAACCGAATGTTTTACTCAAAATAATTTTTTATTCGCCATTCTTTAATTTTTTTTCAATAATTAATCGCCCATTATAATTTCCACACGCGCGACAAACTTTATGTGCTAATGCATATGCCCCGCATTTTTTGCATTTAACTAACTTTGGTAATTTTACTTTTGATATCCAACTAGCAAATCTTCTTTTTCTTCCACGAGATTTTGAAACTCTATACTTTGGACATATTGACATAATTTCATCCCTCCAATTTTTATTTTTTTCTACAACCAAACCATTCTACTTAAAAAAAAATTTTTTTTCAAATTTAATTTCTACTCTTTTAAAATTTTTCTTGCCCAGACAAAATTAAATTTTATGTTATAATTTTATTTAAATATCAGGAGTGAAATTTATGCGAGAAAAAAAAATTACGAATATGACTTTAGATGATCTTGATAAAATACGACGACAAAAAAAAACAAAACGCCGTCGAAAACGAAAAAGATTTTTTAAGCTATTTATTTTTTTGCTGTGCATTATTTTTTTTATTGCAACTGGAATATCATTTGGAATTTATATGGGAATACAAGAAAGCCCCGGTCAAGTTAAAAATATAAATATTATGCCAAATATTTATACGTCAACAATTTACGATATAAATTATAATGAATACGATAAAATTAATGGGACTGAAAATAGAGAATATGTAACGCTCGATAACATACCAAAAAATTTACAGCATGCGTTTATTGCTATCGAAGACGAGAGATTTTATGAACATAATGGTGTCGATCTGAAAGGTATTTTTCGTGCGATAATAACTAAAATAACAAAAAATAAAGTTCAGGGTGCAAGTACAATCACTCAACAATTAATAAAAAATACGATTACAAAAGTTTCTCATAACAGCATAAAAACAAAAATAAAAGAGCAATATCTTGCTATAAAACTTGAAAAAGACTTGATAAAAGAATTTGGCAGCAAAAAAAGTGCAAAGGATCATATACTCGAAGTTTATTTAAATGCAATTTATTTGTATCACGGCTTAAACGGTGTAAAAACGGCAGCAAATTATTATTTTAATAAAGACGTAAAAGATTTAGATTTAGCAGAGTGTGCAGTTATTGCTGCAATTACAAAATCTCCTGCTTATTATGCACCAGATAAAAATCCTGAAAATAATAAAACGCGAAAAAATGTTGTGTTAAAAAAAATGTTGGATTTAAATTTTATAACTCAAGAAGAATATGAAAATGCAACGCAAGAAGATGTTTATTTAAAAATCTCTCAGACCAAAAAAGAAAAGAGTGAAAAAAAAACTTGTCATAGTTATTTTGTTGATAAGTTAATTCAGGATGTTACACGCGATTTACAAGAACAAAAAAATTTGTCAAAAAGTGAAGCCATAGATTTAATTTATAATGGCGGATTAAAAATTTATTCGACGATTGATACAAGAATGCAAAACATAATGGACAAACATTTTAAAAACGATAATTTTTTTCCAAAAGCTGATAATGAGTTTGATGTTATATATTATTTAACAACTGCAAATAAAAATACTGGCGAAACAAAGAATTTTGAAAAGCGGACAGTTTTGAAAAATAAAAATCAAAATCAGATTAATAATTTTGTTGCGCAAGAAAAAAATAATTTACTTAGAGCAAATGATGAAGTTTTGGCAGAAAAAACAGTAATTGTTCCGCAACCGCAATCCGCAATGATTATTATTGATTATAAAACTGGAGAAGTCAGAGCAATTCGAGGTGGGCGTGGCGAAAAAAATTTAGATTTTGAATTAAATCGGGCGATTGATTCAGAGCGTCAACCTGGTTCCGTTTTTAAAATTTTAGCTTCGTTTGCTCCAGCAATAGATTTAAAAAAAGCAACGGCAGCAACAATTATTGATGATGCACCTTTTGCAACAAGTGATGGTTATAGCCCAAAAAATTATTATAAAAATTATCGTGGTCCTTCAACGATTCGTGATGCAATTAAATTATCGATGAATATCGTAGCAGTAAAAAATATGATAAACACGGGAGTTGCGAATTGCTTTGATTATTTATTAAAGTTTGGTTTTACGACGTTAGTTGAAAACGAAAATATAAATGGGAAAATTTATAGCGATAAAGTTGCCGCGACAGCTTTAGGAGGTTTAACTCATGGAATAAATCAAATTGAAGCAACGGCTGCGTTTGGAACAATTGCAAATTTAGGAAAATATAATAAGCCAGTATTTTATAAAAGTGTTTTGGATCACGATAATAATTTATTATTGGAAAATAAAGTTGCGCCACGAAAAGTTTTGGAGGAACAGTCGGCATATATTTTGACAGATATGATGCAAGATGTTGTAAAAAGTGGGACTGGAACAAAAGCAAAATTTAAAAAATCAAAAGTTTGTATCGCAGGAAAAACTGGAACGACAAATGATACAAAAGATTTAATGTTTGTAGGTTATACGCCGTATTATGTTGCAGGAATTTGGTTAGGATTTGATCATCCGAAAACAATGAAAGAAGACCGCGGATATCATTTGAAGTTATGGAGTACGGTTATGGAAGAGATTCATGAGACACTTGGATTAAAAGAAAAAAATTTTGATAAGCCAAATGGTTTGGTTGGAGCAAACATTTGCAAAAAAAGCGGTGCTTTGGCTACAGATGCTTGTAAATCATTTGGATGTATGTCGAGCGAATTATTTTTTGATAATACGCAGCCAAAAAAATTTTGCGTGATACACCAAGGAGTTAGACAAAACGATAACTCTGAAAAAAAAGAACATGAATCTAATACGGAAGAGTCTGAAACAAAAGAAAAAGAAATTGAAAAAAAGGATCCTTAAAGTGAAAAAAAAGAACCTGAAGCAAAAATAACTGAAAGTACGGAAACAAAAAATTCTGAAGAGGTTGAAATACAGCAAACTATTGAAAATAAAACTGTCGAGCAAAACAATGAAGAAAAAGAAAATATTAATATCATGGAAACTGAGCCAGTTATGTCAGAAAGTTAAAAACGGATTGCGTCAAAAGCAATTCTTTTTTTTTTATATAGAATAGACTTTAAAGCCAAATTTTTTGAGAGAATTAAACAAAAACAAAAAATGTATTGACATTAATTTTTTTTCGTGATAAAATACAAATTAAGGCTTTGAAATAAAAATAAATTTGGTGGGTAAGTTTAAATATGGAATTCAAAAATGACAACGAAAAATCGTTGCTTAATAATAAATTGTCTAATGGATCCAGTCGTATTTGTATCAAATGGAAAGATTTTGGTTTAAAAAATGAAAACGAAGATGGTGATGGTAATTATTATTGTTATTTTTATACACACCGGCGATGCGATAAGCCAGGCATGTGGAATCTAGATAAAAGCTATGATCCGCAAATTAAAAAAAATGATTATGGGGCTTTGTATATAAATTACAATTGTCATGAAAGAAGAAAAGTACGGTTTTGTCTTGTAGATAAAAAAATGGATGAAAAAGAAGCAGAAAAAGCGACGCCTGAAAATAAAAAAGAGGTTGGTTGGTATCAATTTTCAAATGGAGACATTGTAGAGTACAGTGAAGAAAATAAATCATGGGAGCCCTTAGACATTTCATTTATGGTGGAAAATTTAAATTCTCGTCAAAATGACGACTTTCTTATGCGTTTTAATGATTGTTCTAAAATCAATATTACCGGCGATAAATTTAAACAAATTATTTCAACTGATCTTGGAATTAATATTAATAATATTGATGAAGATAAAAAAAATTCTCTAAAGGTTTATGTGTTTGCACGATCTTCTCTGAGTGATGATCCGTATTTACTTCAAGATCCATATTCGTTATCAACCGGGTTAAAAAACAATTTTGAAACAAAAAATTGTTGTGATGGCTATATGGAAGATATGATTAGTTTGCGATTTGTTATTACGAACGAGAATCTTGATTTTAAAGTTGGTGATCAAGTTGATATGGGAGCCATTGAGTGCAAAATTTACGAAACCAACGGATCCATATTTTTTCTTCGTAGGGATGAGAAAAATAACGTAGTTTTATTGCATCGTATTAAAAAGAAAAGCTCAAATGAATGGCAATTGGTTGATGCGGAAATTACGTTAAAAAAACAGATAAATAATTCCCAAGAATGGCGAGAATATAAGTATATTTCCAAAGCTGAAGTTGGCTTGATAAAAAGTTTTTTTCAGAACCACACCGGTAAAGTAATTTTTTTCGGTTTAATTTCAGTTGGTGTTGGTTGGTTTTGGAGTTGGCTTTACGCTCCGATTCCGATTGCACTGCTTGTTGTTTTTGCGATTTTAGATTATAAATATAAATATAAATTTTTGCCAGGACCAAAAAAAATATTATCGTGTGTTATGCCGTGTTTAAGTTGTCTCAAAGAAACCAAAAGAAGTGAAATGGAAAGTCCGAGATTTAGTAGTGATGACAAAAATAAAAATGAAACATGAAATCGGTTACTCATCCTCAGTGCAACAAAATTGAACAGCGTGGTTATGCTCATATACTTTACCGTTTTAGACATATTATTGAAAATAACTTCCTTGCTTTTAAACGTTGACGTGATATCGTCACTTACTACGCTAAGACTCTTGATGTTTTCATCGTTTCTATTTATCTCCGTTGTACCTTTATGTATTTGTAGTTAGACAGTATCCAATAAAAATAAATTTACACATCAAAAAGAAAATGTGAATAAGTTTTGACTTTATGTGTTATAATCATGTCGCAGTTTTTCTGCATTTTTTGTTTTGAGTAAAAAAATAGGGAGGATTTTTTTATGATAAAAATCGGAATAAATGGATTTGGAAGAATTGGTAGGTTAGTTTTACGTGCATCACTAAAGTATGATAACTTGAAAATTGTGGCGATAAATGATCCTTTTATTGATATAAATTACATGGCTTATATGTTAAGATTCGATTCTGTCCATGGAAGATTTGACGGTGATATTTCCGTTGAAGATAATAAATTAATAATAAATGAACACGAAATAATCGTTTATAACAAGATGGATCCTAATGAAATTTCATGGGATAAAGCTGGTGCCGAGTATATTGTTGAATCATCAGGAGTTTTTACAACAATGGAAAAAGCCGGTGTACATCTCAAAAGTGGTGCAAAAAAAGTTGTAATTAGTGCGCCATCAAAAGATGCTCCGATGTTTGTTATGGGTGTAAATCAAAATATGTATACGAATGATATGGATATAGTTTCAAATGCATCATGTACAACGAATTGTTTAGCTCCGCTTGCAAAAGTTGTACATGATAATTTTCGTATTATTGAAGGTTTAATGACGACTGTTCATGCAACAACAGCGACGCAAAAAACTGTTGATGGTCCATCAAAAAAAGATTGGCGTGGTGGACGTGCTGCTTCCGGAAATATTATTCCCTCTTCGACGGGTGCAGCAAAAGCTGTTGGAAAAGTTATTCCGGATTTAAACGGAAAATTAACAGGGATGTCATTCAGAGTTCCGACGTTAGATGTATCTGTTGTTGATTTAACTTGCCGAATTCAAAAATCTTCAAGCTATGAAGAAATAAAAGATTGTATGAAAAAAGCTTCACAAGGCGAATTAAAAAATATTTTAGGTTATACTGAAGAGGATGTTGTGTCAAGCGATTTTGTCGGAGAAGTTTGTACGTCTGTTTTTGATGCGAAAGCAGGAATTGCTTTGAACGATAATTTTATAAAATTAATTGCTTGGTATGATAATGAATGGGGCTATTCAAATAAAGTTTTGGATTTAATAGTTCATATGGATTCTGTAAAATAATTTTTTTTAGCGTATTGATTTTTATTATTGCTTATAAGAAAGGTCGAAGATTTTATTTTTCTTCAGCCTTTTTTATTTATTATTTTTTATGTCAAACAATCATTTTCATGAGGTATTAAAAAAAATAAATTAAAAACAAAAACGACACTAAGATTGGAAACGAAATAAATGTTCCAACATATATAAAATTAATAAAAAAATCGAGTCATCTCTTGACAAATAAAAAAATTTGTCTTAGACGGATATCTACTCAAGAAAAAATAAGAAAAGGATAAGAGAAATAAAAGGATGCAACGAACAAAAATAAAAGCGATAAAAGGTATCTAAAGTTTTATCAAAACAAGTAACGATATCTTACCAACATTCTAGAGAGTGTCGACAAAGGCGAAAAAAAATTAAAGGAAGTAACAAAGCAATAAATGATAA
>CAMVHY010000006.1 GCA_947167415.1 uncultured Clostridia bacterium | reverse complement strand
TGACAATATCTAGTATCACTTGAAATCAACGAAACTGAACTCAAGTCTGATTCTTCTTTATTAATTTGTTTGTTTTCAATCGAATTTTGTCCGATTTTAACTTTAAACTGATCTTTGTCATTATTTTGTTCTGACCTACCAAAAATTAATTCATAAATATACATGAAAAATAATAAAACACGAGATTTTTCTTCGAAATATATTACGTGAACTGGATTTTTACATTTGTATTCCTGTTTGAAATATATTTTCCATTTATCACTCTCATCTTTTTGAAGCTGATTATTGTTATATTTTTGACACTGAAAATATATTTCTCCCTTTGTGTCTCTTTTTATTTCCAAACAAACACAGTTTTTTTGCAACTCTGCTTCGGTTTTTGGCTGCCATTCTTTTCTGACCAACTCATTCCACTGTTTTAGATGAGTTTCAATTTCTTTTTTTAATTCTGGCGACATTTCATTTATTTTGTTTAACTCGCTCAAAATCAATTTTGAATCTGAACCTCTGTACACCTTTATACCTGCAATTATCTTTTTAAACTTTTTCCATGCTGCATCTTCATTTCCAAATTTGGTTTCAATTTCTTGCTGAAATTTCTCCCATACTACACCACTTTTATCGGATGTCGTTAAATAAATTTTTAAACCATAAACACCATATTTTTTATTGTTTTCATCCGTGTTAACCCAGCTACAACCTTCAACAGTTGTTGAAAAATCACAAGATTCAAAATTTCCACCTCGTTTCCTCTGTTCAAAAACTTGCCAACAAACACCACATGCACTTTCTTCATCATAACATGCATTTATACACTGCGGAGCAAATTTTGTTAAAAATGCATTAAGCGACCTAGAATCAAATTCCAATAAAAAAAAATTCCCTTCGCTTATTAATGCCGAAGATTCCATCATAAAAATCACACCTTCGAATCAAATTTTTTTTGTATATCGATTTCAAAATCTAATACAAAGTATATTTTAGTATAAAAAATATTTTTTTACATACATTTTTGTTTGGATAAAAAACAAAAGTCTAAAAGTAAAACGTAAATTATCAAATCAAAATAAATCTAACAAACACCAACAATTGCTAAAGAAATTTTTTTATTGTTGTTGTTCCCAATTTGTTGATTTAAAAAAAATCGAATATAATAAATCACGCAAAAAAATAAAGCTCGAAAACAAAATTTTAGCTATATTTTAAGAGCAGAAATAAAAATCAGATATAAAAAAATATCAGTTGAAATAATCGTGTTTTCAATGAGCAAAAAAAATAAAATAAGGGGGACGTTGCCGAAAAACATCCAAGAGTTATAAAATCACAAAAATAATACGGGAATAAAAGTTTATTTTGTGATTTTTTTATGGGTTTTCGGCAATAAATTTTAATGGGTGATATTAATTATTTTAAAATATTATTTGTTTTTGTTGGCGGTTTAGGTTTGTTGTTATATGGCATGCAAATTATGGCAGATGGTTTACAAAAAGTAGCTGGCTCTAAAATGAAAAAAATACTCGAAGCTTTAACACAAAGCAAATTTATGAGCGTAATAGTCGGAGCGCTTGTGACAGGATTAGTTCATAGTAGTACAGCAGTAACGGTTATGACAGTCGGATTTGTAAATGCAGGATTAATGAATTTATCGCAAACAGTCGGAATAATTATGGGAGCAAATATTGGAACGACAGTTACAAGTTGGTTAATTTCGAGTGTTGAATGGCTAGGGATTTTTAGTCCAAGTAATTTAGCTCCGTTATCAGTTGGAATTGGCGCAGGTATGTTTTTATTTTGCAAAAAAGAAAAATTTAAGCAGACAGGTTTAATAATAACCGGATTTGGAATTTTATTTATGGGCATGAATCAAATTACTGAGGCATGTGTGCCGTTAAAAGATTTACCGTATATAAAAAATGCTTTTGCCGATATGGGAAAAAATCCATTGTTAGGAATGTTAACAGGAATAATAGTCACAGCGATTTTACATAGCAGTGCCGCGTCGGTAGGAATTTTGCAATCGTTGGCACTTTTAAATTTAATTCCATGGAATAGTGCGGTTTATATAATAATGGGACAAAATATAGGAACATGTGTGACAACTTTATTTTCGAGTATTGGAACATCAAAAAATGCGAAAGCGACGGCATATTTGCATTTGATTTTTAATTTAATCGGCAGTTTAATTTTTAGTTTTGTCGCGATTATATATTTTGTTTTTATAAGACCGGATTTAGGAAATAATTTTATCGATGCGACACAGATAAGCATTATTCACAGCGTGTTTAATCTCTCGACGACGTTTTTACTTTATCCGTTTAGTGATTGGATAATAAAAATCGCTGAGTTTTTAGTAAAAAATATAAAAGATGAAGACGGAGATAGTATTGCGCGTTTGGATGTCAGGATTTTGAATAACCCGAATTTTGCTGTTCAGAGTTGTGTCAAAGAAATAATTCGAATGGGTTACATGGCCGAAAAAAATTTAAAGCTGTGTATAAAAATTTTGTCTGAGCCAAAAGAAAATTTGATCAAAGAAATTTTAGAACGCGAAAAACAAATAGATATTTTGAGTCACGCAATTATAAAATATCTGGTTAAAATATGTAATATTAATATGGCGCGAAAAGAAAATAAATTTATGACAAAATTATTTCACACGGTAAATGATATTGAACGTGTCGGAGATCATTGTGAAAATCTTGCCGAAGTGGCTGAATATTTAAAAGGCGAGGAATTAAATTTTTTAGCAAAAGAAAAAAATGAGTTGCAAGAATTATTTGATTTGACGCTTGAATGTTATGATTCGAGTATAAAAGCTTTGGAAGAAAACGATAAATTGACGGCGCAAAAAACGGTTTTATTAGAACAAAAAGTCGATGCACTTGAAAAAAATTTAAGAAATAAAACTATAAGCAGATTATCGAAAGGAAATTATGAGCCAAAGTTGAGTGTTGCATTTTTTGACGCGATTAATAATTTGGAAAGAATTGCTGACCATGCTTTAAATATTTCGCGTGTGGTTTTAAAGTATAAAAAAACGAACAAAGGTCAAAATTAATTTAAAATCTAACAGATAAAAAATCCGCGACAAAATAAAATTTTGTGCGGACATTTTTTTATTTGACATTAAAATTAGGTAGCGTTCACATACAAAGCAAATGGTAGAAATAAAAATATAATCAAGCTTATCACAACAAGTAAAAACTTTTCTAAAACGTTTTAATCTCAGGAAATATCGTTCGATGATATTGCGATGTTTATAAAGGTGTCGATCATAACTCCAAGGCAACTTACGATTTTTTTTTAGGTGGAACAACTGTCTTAAAGCCGTGATTTTTAGCTAAAGCTAAAGTTTTATCATCTTCGTAAGCTCTGTCCATCACGAGATAATTATTATTTTTGGAATATATGGATTCAATCAATTTTCTTCCTTCGGGAGCATCGTGAGAATTGCCAGGAGACAAGCGAAAAACCACTGGACATGAAGATGTACAACATAAGTGTAACTTAGTTGTCAGGCCACCTTTTGAACGTCCAATGCTTTGTTTCTGATTCTTTTTATTCTTGTTTGCATCTGGACTCACCTTTATGCTCGTACTATCAATAAAGAATATATAATCCTCTTCATTAAGCAATTTTTGCTTTTTCATAGCTTCTAAAATTTTTGCAATCGTACCGTTCTTCGACCATCTACTAAATCTCATATAAATTGTGTGCCAGTTTCCATATTTTTTTGGTAATGCCCTCCATTTGCAACCATTCTCTATTATGTAAAGCATTGCACACATGAATTTGTAGTTTGATATCTTCGCCGGTTTCCTCGCTATCGGCATTAATCCCTCTAGCTTTTTATATTGTATTTTTGTCAGTTTCATATCTCTATCTTATCACTTTCCTTTTTGTTCAATCTATTTTTATTTTATATGAACGCTACCTAATTCAAAAATGATATTTTGATTAAAAAAAATAAAAACTTGACAAATTATATTTTTTGGTTTTATAATTAAATATGTGCAGATGTAATTGTTATAAATTTATTGAGGTGATATTTATGAATAAAAATAAAAGTGTTAAAGACGATGTTTTATCGTTCCAAATTGAAGATAAAAACATAGATTTGGTTGGCTTAGAAAGGGAATATATGGATGTAACAAATAAAATATTTAACAAAACAAAAAAAGCAATAAATCATTATGATGAGTTTCAAAAAAATAATCGTGCTGTAAGTAATTTATATCGGAATAACTTTAACAATTTTGTATCTACCCTATGTCAGTTAGGAATAAAATTACAAAACAATGTAGGCGAACAATATTTTCGAGGTGATGGTGCCAAAGAAGTTATGGATCAAATAGAAAAGCTCAATATGGACGAAGAAAATAAACAATACTTAAAAGAAATGTGTCAATATTATAAGGAAAAACACACCGTACCTAAAGAAAATAAAATTAAAGATAGTAATTTGGAGTCACTGCGAAAACATATTAATGTTGAAGAAGTTTTTACCCCACGGTTTAAATGTTTAGTATTGATTTGTAAAAGTAAAATGTATGAAAAAATTCACGATGATGCAAAAAAATTATTGGAGCAAATGGAAGCTGAGTTGAAAAAGAATGAGTTGATGTTTAACGATAAAATAAAAAACGAGATTAATGAAAACATGATCAAAATATATGGCTCTGTAGTGTCAAAACTTTATGAAGAATATAAATCCAAGATGAATAAAATTTTTTTCGAGGCTGCGCAAATTAAAAATCAAAATGAGGTTGAAACGATTTTAAAGCAACTGGAAGACCAAGATAAAATCAAAGCGGAAGAAGAACAAAAAAAACAAGAAGAACTAAAACAGGAAAATAATGAACCTAAAGATAAATCTAAAACGGAAAAAGACAATAACACAAAAGAAAAAAATAAAAAAGATAAAGTTAACGATAACAAAAAGAACAATCAACAACATAAATCCGACGAAAAATCTTTTTCTGTGCAGGGAAAAACAAATAACGAAACTAAACATAAAAAGCCTGAAATAAGACTCAAACAACAAAAAGAAATCGAGGAGCCAAACAAAATAGACAAACAAAGAATTCGCGAGGTAGCAGAAAACAGTTACTTTCAAAGTATGCTATATACTGATTTTCTAAATTACCATAAGAGCTCTAAAACAAATACGGTAAAAACAGCAGATACTTATACAGCATTTAGAAACTTGAGCTTGAGATTTGCGAATCTAATAAAAAAGTTTTTAGGAAAGGAAGGTTTACGATCTACAGAATGTTTTCCAAATCAAGAGATTGATGGATTTTTGATTAAATATGTGCAAGATGATCAATTTAAGCAATTTAAATTCCGAAACAAACCAGTTCAATCTCAAAATGACAGTGGACGTATGGTTCGCAAGAGTTATTATGAGGAGATATTTGAAAATGCGTCCCAAAATTCCGACAAAATAGTTAAAAAGTTTATGAGTGATAATTTTATTTTTAAATCTCAGGAATTCAAAAAAACCATTGGTGAGACTGGTTGTGATACCACAAACAACGATTGCTTTATTTGGGCACTGCTATCTCATATTCCATCAGAAGAACTAAAAGATATAAAAAAATTTGTTAATGAGAACAGAAAATGTTCGGTACCTGTTTGGAGTGATAACCTAGAAATATCTGAAAATGAATCTGGAACTGTAATTCGAGAAACAAAGGATTTGTTTAGTCTTGCAGGTGGAACAGAATCGTTTATAGACGATCAAACAAAAACCATTGCTTATGTCAGAGCAGCATTAGCAATAAAAATAGCACAAAATCAAGCGGATAAGTTGGAAAATAAAGAAAATTGGGAGGAATTTCTTACTTTATTGGGATGTGGGCCAGAAAAGGATGCAAGCGAAAATATTATTAACTGGGCGAAGCGCGATGTAAATGGACAAGGTAATATGGTGGGTCAGGCGGTTGCTGATTTAACAAATCGACCATTTTTGCTTATTTATGAAGGTATTAGTAGTGGATATTTGTTAAAAACAACAACACAAGTGTTGGACGGTGACGACACAAAGACTGAATTTGGTTTACAGCTAGGAGCTTTTAATTTTCAAGATATATATAGTCAATACAACAACAATTCGAATATGCCTTCTGAGAGTTTTGAAAAGGCGAAAAAAGCACTGCCCAATGTAAATAAAAGTATTTTGTCCCTGATCAATGATGAAAACGTTATTAGTGTAAAATTATACGCTGGCGGAAATATACAGACAGGAAGTACCAGCGGTCATTTTTATGCGATCGGAAGAAATTATACGGGTGAAATTTTGACAAAACAGAAGAATAATGATGTATTTAACAGATTGAAAGTGGAAGAAAATTTTAAAAGCAACTCCGATAAGTTTATAAGGAATCTTAATCAGCTTGGCTTTACTGAAAAAAATAAAAATATGCCGTCACTTTATTTTTTAGCTAATGGAAACAACATTCAAGGACTTGAAGATATTATCAATTTTTTGCGGAGGTTAGATCCAAAGAATATTAAGGCTAATTTTGACAAATGGTTTAAGAATCTTCTTTGTAGCGCTAATGGAAAAATTGATGAAAACGATGAAAACAACTTTAAAAATCAAATTATTAAGCTTTTTTATAGCCGAGATAAAAATAACAAACTTTATAAAGATGATAACAAAGTACTTGATTTGTGTGAAGTAATAAATAATTTTTCATCGTATGTTCCATCACAGTTTCATTTTAAATGGTTTCAAATTGTTTACCAACTGCGGGAAAATCCAATTTCGTTTTACAAAAATACTGTTATTGGAAAATTAGCAAATATAAAATTGGGAAATAAGAACGGCATGAAATATTTTGGTTATCTTATTGGTAAATTTGTTGAAGCCGTTAAAGATCAAAAAACATATGATGCGTGGGAAAAAAAATTTATCGATGGCGATTATTTAGAAAATATTCTCACACGTAAAAACGATCTAGAAAATGATTTTTTAAGTGAAGTAAAAGACAAGAAATTTATTGGTTATGACAATCAAAACATAGTCGATAATTTATTGAAATTTATCAGACTTTTTGATCCGAGCGATTTGTATATGTTAATTGGTGTGGTTGAAAAAGAAAAAAATTGTGACGCGTTAAAACCGTTATATAATTTGTCACCTAAAACAGTAAGCAAGTTTTTTACTCTATTCAGGGAATTTGTTGCAAAAGGAAAAAATCAAAACGAAATTAAGAATGATAAAAACGGTAATGATATCAAAGAGCAAGATAATATCAAAAACGCGCATATTAATTTAATCAAACTGTTAGGGGAAATAAATTCTCAAAATACAAATGATATGCTCGACGAAATTATTTCTGATTCAAAAAGTTTTGAAGAGCTTAGGGATTCTTTGAAAACGATTAAAAGTATTGTTGATCAAGGCAATGGTGCGAAAAACTTTTTATTTAACTTGGATTTTGAGTCTTTTAAAAAAGTACTTGATTTTTTTAAACAAGAACAAGAAAAAAAAGGAAACAAGAAAGAAGAAGAAAAAAAAGAAAACAATCAGCAATCTTTTTGGGATTTTATAAAAGATAAGAACTATGAGCGCAATGATATTCAAAAAATTGTTTCTGTGTCAAATAGTTTGGATGAAATAAAAAATAATCTCGAAGAATTGAATAATGATGAATTACCAATGTATCTATGTAAAAAGTATCATGAGGTGGAAAACAAAAAAAATATTTTTTGGAAATTATATATAGGTATAAAAAGCAGCATATCAAAAATATTTTCTTTGTTTAAAAATAATGGAAATCAAGATGTCCAAGACAAACAATCTCTTGAATATATCGCATCGGCATTAAACAAAGATGGTGATGAGGGAGAAAATGCAAGAATTATGTTTTATACTATGAGCAAAAATATGAGCGATGAAGATAGATGTGGGCTTTGGCGTCGTGTAAGTAAATGCATGCCAAATCAAGAGAAACCAAAATCAAAAAATAGCGAAATTTAAAACATGGAAATCAGTACAAAATCCTAAGATTCTTCAAGTTTTTGCTCGGCTTCAGGTTTTCGTAAATAAAACGGTAAAAAATCTGCATAATCAAAAATATATTTGCTTTCGGGTTTTAAATTTGAATCCGAGAGCATTTTTTTTGCACATAAAATTATATTTTCTGCCGACTGATAATTTAAATGCTCAGGCGCGAATAAAATTTTTTCTTCCTCCAAAATTTTTTTATTTGCTTCTACGCCATCGCCCAAAAAAATCAATGGCAAGTCAAATTCGCTTTTTAATTTTAGTGCCTCCGAAATTATTTTTTTTATATCGCAATTTAAATATTCCGAAACACGCTTCGAACAAAAATTATTATTTACATAAATCGCACCATAAATTTGCTCGCGGCGCGCATCCAAAACCGGAACAACAATTATTTTTTCATGCGCGAAAATATTTAACGCCATCGCATCCAAAGTCGGCACGTTTATTATTTTTATATTTAAAGCGTGCGCAAAAGCTTTTGCAGTCGCGACGCCAATTTTTATCCCTGTAAAAGATCCGGGCCCGCTCGAACAAGCGACATAATTAATTTGATTCGCTTTTAAATTTAAATTTCGCAATAAATCTCTAATCATCGGCAATAAAGTTTGCGAATGAGTATATCCTGAATTTAAACTCGTGAGCCCTAAAATTTTATTTTGCTCCAAATTCATTACCGCAACCGAAGCAATTTTCCCCGTCGATTCTATCGCCAGCATATTCATTAAAATTATCTCCTATAAAAAATTTTTTTATTTTTTTAAGCCACCAAATTATTATAAAAAAAATTTTTGTGATATTAAATTTTAAGCTGGCGACAAAAAATAAAATCCGTCAAGATATATTAATCTCAATGGATTTTTTTATTTTTTAAACTCAAAACCAAAAAATTAAAACCTAAAATCTCGCTCGCCATTTTTTATTCTCGCCAAATACTTTTCAAGCAAATCATGAGTCTTTTTATTCTCAATTTTTTCTAATTCCCGTGAAATAATTTTTTCACCCAACATTTTTGTTTTTTCACTCGCATAATCTTCGAGATATTCTTGCAAAGTTAATAAAGCATTCGGTCCACAGCAATTTAAAATATTTTTCGCTTTCGTAATCGACATAAATTTTTCTCCCGTTCGACCTTCGCGATAACAAGCCGTGCAAAAACTTGGAATATGATTTAATTCCAAAAGCCAATAAACTATTTCATCAAGCGATCTTTTATCATCCGTGTCAAATTGTGCCAAATTATTTTTTTTATTTACTAAATATCCGCCAACACTCGTATTCGACGCTGCACTTATTTGCGAAATTCCCAAACCCAAAATTTCTTTTCGCATCTCTTTTGATTCACGCGTCGAAATAATTAATCCCGTATACGGCACAGCAATTCTTAAAACCGCAACTATTTTTTTAAAAATATTATCTGGCACAGAATTAAAATTTTCTGGATTTATATTATTTGCCGGACGAATTCGAGGCACACTTATTGTATGCGGACCAACACCAAATTTTTTTTCCAAATGCTCAGCGTGCATTAATAACCCAACAAAATCATATTTATACGAATCCAAACCAAATAAAACGCCAAGTCCAACATCATCAATTCCGGCAATCATCGCTCGATCCATTGCTTCCGTGTGATAATTATAATTATGTTTCGGTCCACTCGGATGTAATTTCTCATAATTTTTTTTGTTATACGTCTCTTGAAATAAAATATAAGTTCCGATTCCCGCGGCTTTTAATTTTTTATAATTATTTATTTCTGTTGCGGCAATATTTATATTTACACGACGAATCGCTCCGTGTTTATGTTTTATTTTATAAATCGTGTTTATACTTTCAAGAATATATTCGATCGGGCAATTAATCGGATCTTCGCCAGATTCAAGCGCCAATCTTTTATGTCCCATATCTTGCAAAAAAATTACTTCTTGTTTTATTTCGTCTTGAGTTAATTTTTTGCGTGGCATATTTTTATTTGCAAAACAATATGGACAATAAACACATCCGTTTACACAATAATTTGACAAGTATAACGGCGCAAACAAAACTATCCGGTTGCCATAAAATTTTTGTTTTATATAATTCGCAAGCGTAAAAATTTCTTGCTCGATATTCTTATCATTATTTTCCAATAAAATAATTGCGTCCCTATGGCTTAAACCATTTAAATTTTTTGCGCGCTCCAAAATATTTTTTATTACATCCAAATTATTTTTATTTTTTTTTGCGCAATCCAAACTTTCTAAAATTTCCGCATCGCAAATAAATTCCGTTGCAAAATCAGAATCAACTTTGTACATAAAAAAATCCTCCAAATTAAAAAAAATCTGCCACGTAATTTTATCACGTAGCAGATTAAAAGTTTTGTTGTGATGATGTATTTATTTCTTCTTCTTCGTTTTCAACAATTGGTTTGTTATCATTTACAGATTCGTTTTTCTTGTCAGTATTCAAGTGGTTTTCTTGGATATTTTTATCTTTCTCATGTTCTTTTTTTAATGTTTCCCAGAGCAGTTCTGATAAATCAAGTGATATATCGTATTCAATTAATTTTTTATTTGTATTTGGTTTATGCCTAAAATAAGCGCGCCTTCCTCTAATTTTCAACATTTCTTTTATATCATCTAAATGCCCAACTATATTTTTATTAATAAATTTTTCGCACGCATCAGCACAGCTATTATTTTGAGAATTTACATAGTCTATAAAGTTACGCGATATTCCGCCAATAGCAATTTCATTAATTCCATTTACTTCCTCGTCTAACACATTATCAAAAATTTTATTTATCTCACTAATTAATTTATTATCACGCTTCCAAAAAAATTTATATACATCATCCACAGTTATTTTTTTAAAATCATCAATCTTGCGATATTTTTTTAATTCACTTTCTAAAGTCGCAACGTTATTCTTAAAATAATTTTTAATCTCATTCCAAACATTGTCGCCGATGAAACATAACTTTTCATCAATAAATTTTTCAAACAGATCCGTAATAGTTCTATAATTTCGCAAATTAGTATCATATTTTCTCAATCGCTTGTTTAAATATAATTTTTCAGCCCAGTTATACGGTCTATATTCATCATTGTATATAACGAAGAAAATATTGCCATTCCATGCACCACAAAGCGCAAGAAAAGAACCAAACCAAAGCCAATATACTAAATCGAAAGTACAAAAAATACCAACAAACAAAAAAACTGAGAATATCATGAAAACAAAAGCACTGAGGAAAACCAATGCAATACGCATTAACCAGTGAATTATAATCAAATATAGAGAGTAACTTTTTAATTCCATAAGTCCTGGATAATTTGGGTCGCATTCCTCAATATCTTGAAGCAATTGCAGATAATTGTTATATTCTCCATATTCGCCTCTTTTATACTGACTGTAACTACAATCACGTTCAAATTTTACAAGCCTATCAAATTTTTCCATTTTGTTTGCATAAGCTTCTAAATTATTTTCCTGCACGTATTTTTGTTGCAAAATATCAATTCGAGAAAACCTATTTTGTTTGTCACGTGCCGCACAATGAGATTTTTCTTCCAATAATTTTGACAAAGTGCCAAAGTCATTTATATTAAAATTCCAATAATCTTCTTGACAAAATTGATAGCCAGCGCGCATATAACGTCTGGTCAAAATAATTTTTTTTAAGTCATCATTATTTATAAATTTCTGTTGGTTTATTTCTATTTGTTCGAGACCGACGTTTTTAATTTTATTTATTTTTTTACTTTCGCCAATTTTATCGTTATCCACTGAAATTATCCCTTCTGAGCTGTTTTTTTCATGTTCATCCTCTGATTTTGCTCGTGTATTTACCTCAATCAAACTATTTTCTTGCTCCTCTTCTCCGATATTCTTGATGTTTTTATTATTTTCTATATCTGAATTTTTTTCAAGCCAAGCAAAATAATTTGCCCAAAATTCAAACGACGTATCACTATAGTTACTAGCTTCACGATAACCACCTTCTAATATACTAATGTCGTCATCAAAATACTCATGATTATCCATAAATTGCAAAGAACGCAAAACAAACCTGCTTTGATTTAAAATTGATTTTGTTATCAATGGATAAATAAGTGTATAATCCTCTTTTTGTAGTTCGTGTAGAATATTTGGATTTTTTTCAATGACGTCCATAAGTTTTTTACTTGTATCCGGCATAACCTTTCCATCTTCATTTATAAAATGTTTTAAAATGCTCGACTGGCTCTTCTCATAAAAATTACACAACGCATACCAAACATTTTCATCATCTAAATTGTCAATTATGAAATTAGGCTGAAGTCTATTTATCAAGTATGGGTATATACCAATTAACCATAAAATATTTTTTTTACGTTCATCATCTGGATATAGCTCCGCTACATTAATTAGATCAAGTAAGCTATAAAAAAAATTATAGTCATAGCCGTAGAGCAGGCAAAAGTCATGATTGGTAAATAAATCGACAATTTTTTTTATCGTGCAATCAATACCATCCTGTCCATTATTGTGAAAGACTATCGCATACATATCATTTTTCGGTGCATTATGCAAATATGAAGATACAATTAAGAGTCCACTTTTTAAATCCTTTGTTTCTGCCTCACTTATCTGTTTTTGTTGCCCAAGTTGAAATTTTTCAATGGCGGCCTTAATTTTGAACTCACACACAAACTTACAAAGTTCCCAGCCATACAAAACCGATTGTTCAGGGTCATAATCGTGAAATCCAAATTCCATTCTATCGATAATATTTGGGCAATCTATGCCTTTTTTTTGGCTCTGAGTCCACATTTCAATAAACGCCTTTTGAAAATCATTCAATTGGCCATCATTTGACTTTTCTAGAATAATCTTTCTGTACAAAAAATCCGGACTAAAGTAATCGATGTATTTTCGGTTTATCTCTAATAATTTCTTATAAAGCTCATCTTCTAACCTTTCAGCAATTTTCTGAACCTGAGGTGCTTGATTTTTATCGTCCAATACAACTCCGTATTTTAGTCTTTTATCATATTGTGTACCAAGCAATAACTTATCATCAATTTCCTGTTGCAATTTATCTTTTGATAATCCATCGAAATAATCCTTTTTCTCGGGATACAACAACTTTAATTTATCCTTCCCAACATCCAAAGAATTTTTCAACTCATCATCTTTTATCCAGTTTTTCCATTGCTTATAACTATTTTTAACTTCTCCTCGATTTTTTGCTTTCAAGTATTCAAATGCCGCATTTGCATGTTTAGCAACCAATTTATAAACCAAACATTCAAAACATTTATTACTTGGTGGCCATTTTAAATCGTCATTAGGTTGACGTACCTCATTCATTTTTACAAGTTTACTGTCACTAATAAACTTAATATTTCGCCAAAAAGACTCTAGTGTCAGGTTTTCTAGTTCTTCAACGAATAATGTCCTAAAAGTTATCTTTGAAAACTGGTATTCTTTTCCTTTTTCAAATTTAATTTTTCCGTCAAAAAGTATATCACTTTCAAAAACTACAGTAATTTTGTCTTCCTGCATAATATCCTTCCCCTGAAAACTAATATTTTACTTCTATCACAATAATTTTACATAATCCTTGTAATTTTGTCAATATAATTTTTTCGTGCTACAAAACTTATTTCATGTATGTGCAAAATATTTTTTTGTAGAAATGTAGAAAAATAAAAATAAAAAATCGCATTTGAGTTTTTGTATAAAACAGGCAAACAAAAAAATATTGACAAATGATGTTTTTATTTGTTAAACTACAAATATGTCCAGTTTGTTATTTTTATTTTAAATCAATTTGAATCATTGGGTATGTGGAGAGTATTAGGTAGCGTTCACATAAAATAAAAATATATTGAGCAAAGAGCAAAAAGTGATAAGATAGAAGTATGAAACTGACAAAAACACAATGTAAAAAGCTAGAGGGATTAATGCCGACAGCGAGAAAACCGGCGAAGATATCAAACTACAAATTCATGTGTGCAATGCTTTACATAATAG
>CAMVHY010000005.1 GCA_947167415.1 uncultured Clostridia bacterium | reverse complement strand
GGACAAAAAATAGAAGTTCCAAGCTTTAAACAAGATAATACTTTGTCAAACTATAAATTAATTACTGATAAACTTAAGCAACTTGATGTTAATAACATCGATTCCACGAACGGAACATCATCGGCAAAATCAGATTTGGTGAATATCAATACAGCTGATTCAAGCGAATTACAATCGTTACCCGGGATAGGGACTACAATCGCAAAAAGTATTGTTGAATATCGTAAAGAAAACGGAAATTTTGAGACGATAGAAGATTTAAAAAATGTGTCGCGCATTGGCGATAAAACTTTTGATAAGTTAAAAGATTTGATCACAGTTGATTGATTGTTTGTTTTATTTTTTGCTCTTATTTTGTTTTTGAGGAGGTTATGAAATGAATAATTCTAATTTTAGTCCAAAAAGCAGTAACGGAGACGGAGCGCCACTTAAAGAAAAATCTCGTTGTAGCGGCGATAGATCTACTGAAAAATTAAAAATCAAAAGTGGTAAAACATTAACTCTGAAAACAAAAAAAACGGTTGAAATAAAAAAACAGTTAGTTAAAAAAAACGTGGCTGGCCAAAAAAAAATACAAGCTGATTTGATTCGCGAGCATCAAAATAAGTTGAACAATGTTGATTGTTTGCAAGATATAAAAATAGAATTTGGTAGTAATGATATTCAAAAAAATTTTTTTGACAAAGCAATTCAGAACGCTCAAACCCAAAGTCGAAGTGTTATATGCAAGCAAAAAAATGTGGATCAATATTTAAAAGTTGGTGATAAAGGAGAATTTTGGGAATCAGATTCGCTTGGGCGAGATGTTTAACTAAGTTTTTTCGGTTGATGTTATTTTTTTGATCTGAAAAATATTATTTTTAATAAAACAAATGTATTTTGCGTAGGCATTTGTTTGTGATTCTGGCTAATCTATCAAAATAGCAAACAAGTAAGTCAAAATAGGAAAAGTATATTCATGCTTTTGATTTTAACTTTAAAAATTTATAAATCAATTTTTGACCGGTTATTTTTATTTTTGGTTATACAAAAAACCTCTGTAATTTTTTCGCAGAGGCTTTTTTTATGAACTAAAATATATCTTTTCATAACACATAAGATTTACTTAAGTTTTTATTTTAAAATGGATAATTTTTTTATTTCTAAGCTTTAATAAAATACATGTCGAACAAAAATCTGATTTAAATTAATTTTTTGTTATAATGAGATGGATTTTTGTAAATTAAAATAAAACTTATTGGGAGACAAAAAATATGCAAAGGGAATTTTTTAAATCTAGATTAGGTTTTTTGTTAGTTAGTGCTGGATGCGCAATTGGAATCGGAAACGTTTGGAGATTTCCATATATGATTGGACAAAACGGTGGATGCATTTGTGTTTTGTTTTATTTGTTTTTTTTATTAATTATGGGTGTGCCGATTATGACAATGGAATTAGCTGTTGGTCGCGCTAGTAGAAAAAGTGCTGTTTTGGCGTATAAAACGCTTGAAAAAAAAAATACTAAATGGCATATACACGGATGGTTTTGTATTCTCGGGTGTTATGTTTTAATGATGTATTACACGTCGGTATCGGGTTGGATGTTGGATTATTTTATAAAATTTTTAACCAGCGAGTTTAAAAATAATATGAGTACACAAGATATAAGTTTTGTTTTTAATAATATGTTAGCGTCACCAAAAGAAATGATTTTTTATATGTTTTTAACGGTTTTGTTTGGATTTTTAGTTTGCAGTCATGGAATACAAAAAGGTTTAGAGAGAGTAAATAAATTTATGATGGTTGTTTTGTTTTTATTAATGATTGTTTTGGCGGGACATAGTTTTTTTTTGTCAGGATTTAAATCTGGAATAAAATTTTATTTCGTGCCTGACTTTAATAAAATGCGTGAAATTGGATTAAAAAATATAATAAGCAGTGCGATGACACAAGCATTTTTTAGTTTGAGTTTAGGAGTTGCTGCGATAGAAATTTTTGGGAGTTTTATGAGCAAAGATTATAAATTGACAAACGAAGCAATTAAAATTTGTTTTTTAGATACTTTTGTTGCGATTATGGCAGGATTAATAATTTTTCCGGCGTGTTTTTCGTTTGGAATAAATGTAAATGAAGGACCAGCTCTAATTTTTATGACTTTGCCAAATGTTTTTGTAAATATGAAAGGTGGAAGAATTTGGGGAAGCTTATTTTTTTTGTTTATGAAGTTCGCAAGTTTTTCAACGATTATGGCTGTTTTTGAAAATTTAATTTCGTTTTGTTGCGATACTTTTGGTTGGAGCCGAAAAAAGTCCGTGATTGTAAATTTTTTGTTTATATTTTTTATGAGTTTGCCATGTGTATTTGGTTTTAATATCTTAAAAAATTTTATGTTGTATGGAAAAAATATTTTGGAAATCGAAGATTTTATCGTCAGTAATTTATTGTTGCCACTTGGTTCACTTGTTTATTTATTATTTTGTGTGAACGATAAATATGGTTGGGGATTTAAAAATTATTTAAAAGAAGCAAATACTGGCGTCGGTATAAATATGCCGGAGAAATTGGGTTTTTATTTTAAATTTATTTTGCCAATTTTAGTGATAATAATTTTTTTAAATGGCTTGTTATAGATGAATAATTTTAAATAAGCGTATAAAAAATCTTATCGTGACAATAAGTTTTCGATGAGATTTTTTTATGCAATAAAAATTTATGCTACATATAAAAACTTTTTTAAAAAAAGTGGTGCGTGAGAAAAATTTTATACGCAAACAATTTAATTCAACAATTTTATAAAAAAATTTGAATTACCTCTTGATAAATAAAAATTTTTGTTTTAAAATAAATTTTAGGGAGGGTTAAATGACGTCGCGTTAAATGACGTCATTTTTTTGTTTATAAATTTTATTTTTTAAGGAGTGATTGATATGCAAAAACCAAATGAGGAAAAAATAGAGCAATGGTGTGAATTTATAAATCAATATCTTTATGATTATGATTTCATAAACTTTATGAACGCCGGTGTATATTTTGGCAATGAATTTAAATTTACATGTAGATATAAAGGTAAAAGGAAAAAATATTTGCTCGATATGTTCGATGATTTAGACATATTCGGTAATTCGCGCCAAATAGAAAGTATATTCTATTTGACCGACATTGCAGAAATTAAAAACTTTAATGAGTATATGAATTTTAAAGGTGACGAGAACTCACCTGATTATCAAGCTATGAACTCACGTGCAGATTCATTACTTGATGAAAATCCTGAGAAAAGTAACAAATTCGCAAAAATGACAAATCGCCAATATTTACAATGGAGATTGAAAGTTATAAAAGATGGACATGGACAACATATGCCAGAAGAATCGATTTCTCTTAAAGCAACGATTGGATTGGCGTTTTTATCACTTATCGGTATGTATTGGTTTTTTGCGCCCAAAACAAAGCCATCGATAAAAATTTTGATGGGAATTTTGAATTTATTTGTTGTCGCGGCTTTTGTTTGTGCCATCGTTTTAAACTTATCACTTTATTTTTTAATTTCAGCAGCAATTGTTTACGGTTTGTTTGTGTTAGCAGGTTGTATTCACGGTTTGAAAAGATATAGTGAAAATGTTAAATATCAAGATTTTACTAACTCATACAACGAGATTATGAAATATCTTGGTCCAACAGAACCGATTGACTCTTTGGTCGATAAAATCGACGATATTCAAAATAGAAAAATCATAGTCAAAATCGAAGGAGAAAAACATAAAGAAAAAAAACCTAAAGAAGAAAAAGAAGAAGAAAAAAACACCTAGTCAAAAAAATAAGGTGGTGTAATCAAAATAAGAAGTCCGTGAGTTAATTTTAATTCACGGTCTTTTTTTATTGTTTTTGCAGTTTGTTTTATGCAGCTAATTTCTTTTGCATAAAAACAAAATCTCCAGCTAATTTTTAATTTGGTTTTTGAGATTTTGTTATTAAAAAATTTTGGGCTTAGTTTTTTTGTGGGCGAAAAAATAATTTGTCGATTGATTTAAAAATATTGATTTTTACTGCGACAAAAAATTTTTTTTGCTAGGTATATTATTTTTGATTAAAGATTTAAAAATTAGCGGGGATGATTTTAAATGAAGCAAATAGATGTACTTGACAAAAATGTAATGGTAAAAATCAAGTGTGATATAGACCACCATGTAACAAATAAAATAAAAGAAAAAATCGAGCGCGAGCTTGAATTATTGAATCTTAAAAATATAATTTTTGATTTTGAAAGAGTTAATTTTATGGATAGTTCAGGGATTGGAATGTTAATTGGCAGATATAAATTTGTAGATAAAATTGGCGGAAAGATATATGTGATTAATTTAAATCCGAATTTAAAACCAATAATTGAAATGTCGGGGCTAAAAAAAATAATTAATTTTGATTGTGATTTAGAATCTGTTTTGAAAAGTCAAAGAAAATCAAAAGCGGAGTGATGAAAAGTGAAAAATAAAATAAATATAGTCATGCAAAATAAATCTGAAAATGAATCTTTTGCACGAATTGCAGTTGCTGCTTTTATTGCGCCATTAAATCCTACAGTTGAAGAATTAAATGATATAAAAACAGCGGTTTCGGAAGCGGTTACGAATTCGATTATTCACGCGTATCAAGAAAAAACGGGAAAAATTATTTTAACATGCGAAATTTTTGAGCGACGGGTAAAAATAATAATAAAAGATTATGGACTTGGGATAGAAAATATAAAAAAAGCGATGGAGCCATTATATACTTCAAGGCCTGATATGGAACGTTCAGGTTTAGGTTTTACGGTGATGCAAAGTTTTATGAGTAAAGTTATAGTCAAGTCGAAAAAAAATTTTGGAACAAAAGTAATTATGATTAAAAACTTGGCTTAAAAAAATTTTTTAAATTAAATTTGGCTAAGAAAAACGGGTGAAAAATTATGGACGAGATAAATAATTTGATTGTTCTGGCACAAAACGGAGATAAAAACGCAAAAGAAAAATTAATTTTAGATAATAAAGGTTTGATTTGGAGCATAGTGAAAAAATTTTCGAATCGCGGTTATGAACTAGAAGATTTATTTCAGATTGGTGTTATTGGTTTATTAAAATGCATAAATAAATTTGATAATAAATTTAATGTCAAATTTTCGACTTATGCTGTGCCAATGATAATCGGCGAAATAAAAAGATTTTTACGCGATGATGGATTAATAAAAATTTCACGCCCGATAAAAGAAATTGCTGGAAAAATTAGATATGCACAGGAAAACTTTTTAAAAAAATATGGACGTCAAGCAACTTTAAATGATTTGGCAAACGAATTAAATATTTCGCTCGAAGAATTAATAATTGCGATGGACGCAAACAAAAATGTCGAGTCGATTTATCAAACTATAAATCAATCAGATGGGAGCACTTGTTTTTTATTGGATAAATTAAACTCGAAAGATAATGGGCATTCAAAGATAATAAATAAAATCGCGATTCATTCCATAATAGAAAAATTAGATGACATTGAAAAAGAAATTATTAAGCAGCGATATTTCTGTGATAAAACACAATCAGAAGTGGCAAAAAAATTAAATTTATCTCAGGTACAAGTTTCACGTCTCGAAAAAAAAATTTTAAATAAAATCAGGCAAAATATTTAGCATGTAAAAATTTTGTCTAGGCTATAAATAAAAATTAATTTTTAATAAGGGATTGAGTATGAAAGAAAAATTTATAAACGTAAATGATTATGTAGTAAAGTCAAAACTTCCGGCAAGCGACTATGTTATAAATCCATATGTAGGTTGTCCGCACGCTTGTAAATATTGTTATGCGAGTTTTATGAAACGCTTTACAGGTCACAATGAAGAATGGGGAAAATTTATAGATATTAAAATCTGTGACAAAGCGATCAGTAAAAAAATTTTAAATGGCAAAACAGTATTTTTATCTTCTGTTACAGATTGTTATAACCCGTTCGAAAAAAAATATCTCGTAACTCAAAATATTTTAAAACAATTGGTTGATATTGATTGTAAAATAATAATTTGCACAAAATCTGATTTGATTTTAAGAGACATTGATATTTTAAAGCGATTTAACTGTTGCTGTAAGTATTAATACATTTAATGAAAATTTTAAAAAGGATATGGATAAAGCCAGCAATATTTTTAATAGGCTTAAAACTTTGCAAACGCTTTATCAAAATAATATAAAGACTGTTTTATTTATGTCGCCAATATTTCCCAAAATTACTGATTATCGTTTAATTATTGAGCGGACAAGATATTTTGTAAATGAGTATTGGTTTGAAAATCTTAATTTGCGTGGCAGTTATAAACTTCCCATATTAAAATATATAAAAAAGTATTACCCACAGCATCTTGATTTGTACCAACAAATTTATATACATAAAAATTTTGATTTCTGGGACAAATTAATATTAGAAATAAAAAATTATTGTGAAAGGAATTCGATAAGTTATATTAATTGTTTTCATCACGATAGATTTATCAAAAATAAAGACAAAAATCGTGAGTAAAATTTTGTTTTCACATAGATAATTTATTATTTTATGATGGGCAAAAACTTCTGTCATTAAAAAAATAATTGACAGGAGTTTGTTTGCGCATTCAAAAAGAGCAAAGTATGTTTGATTGTTTTTCATTGCAAAAAAATATTGTTGACTAGACAGTGTCTACACAAAAAATATAAAAAAGAGGAATAAACTATAAGATAAAGTATAATGGAGAAAAATAAAAAACAGGAGCAAAATAGAACAGGGACAAAACAAAAATGGGGAAAAAACGTATCATAGATTTGACATAAGTGATGCAGAGTGGAAGATAATAAAACCGCACCTGACAGGTAATAAAGGAAATGGGAACGAAACTGTCATTGAATAGCAATCACATAAATGGTGTCTTGCAACAGCCTCCGAAAAAAATCAGAAGGCTGTTTTTTTATGTTATAAAAATTTGTTTAAAAATAAAACTTACATATTTTTTATGACAGACCTGAATATTTTAGGCTCGTTTTTTTACTAAAAACAAAAGATGCATACGTTTTTTTATGTATATAAATTTTTTTTCGTTTGATAATAAATTTATTAAGTTTGTAAAAGGAGTTTATATACATGAAAAAAATTACGGTCGCAATTTTAATTTTTTTGTTTGGACTGTTTTTGTTTGTCGATAAGAAAAATCATCATGATAAAAATAATTTTATAGAAACTGAAGCTACAGAATTTGATGATTACGAAAAGATTTCTGAGTTTGCAACGGAATTTAATATCAAAAGTTTTGGACGCGCAGAAAATATAAAATTGTCGGCAAAAAAAATTAATGGAAAAGAAATTTTACCCGGAGAAACTTTTTCTTATAACGAAACTGTTGGCCCGACGAATAAAAAAAATGGTTATAAAAAAGCTCAAATTTTTATAAAAGGTAAAAAATCAAAAGGATATGGCGGAGGAAGTTGTCAAGTTAGCAGTACGTTATACAATGCTGTTTTAAAAGCAAATTTAAAAGTTACAGAAAGACATCCTCATTCACTCGAAGTAAAATATGTTGAACAGGATAAAGATGCTGCGACATCTTATGGTGGCAAAGATTTTAAATTCGTGAATGACAAAGATTATAAAATAAAAATTAATAGTTATGTTTATGAAAATAAAATTGTTGTTGCGTTATATAGAGTGTAATTTTTTTTTAGATTAATTTGGATGCAAAAAAATTATTGTTTATAATCTTGCGGTATGGTGAAAAATAAAATTTAAAGGGGAAAAAAATATGTATGAAATAAATATGCTTGATAACGGAATAAAAATTGTCAGCGAAAATATTTCGTTTGTGCGGTCAATAAGTTTTGGAATTTGGGTAAAAGTTGGTTCACAAAACGAGGATTTAAATCTAAACGGAATTTCACATTTTATAGAACATATGATTTTCAAGGGAACGGATAAACGGAGTGCAAAAGACATTGCTGAGCAAATGGATGAGATTGGCGGGCAAATAAATGCGTTTACGACAAAACAAATGACTTGCTTTTATTTTAAAATTTTGGATAAAAATTTTGATAAAGCGCTAGAAATTATGGCAGATATGTTTTTGAATTCGAGTTTTAGTGATGAAGAAATCGAACGCGAAAAACAAGTTGTAATCGAAGAAATAAATATGTATGAAGATACGCCCGAAGAATTAGTTTTTGAGTTGATGCATCAAAAAGTTTTTGATGGTAGTAGTTTGGCTTGGCCGATTTTGGGAAGCATTGATAATGTAAAATCGTTTTCGCACGAGAAATTAAAAAATTATTATGAAAAAAATTATTTTGGCGAAAATATAATTATAAGTGTCGCAGGAAATTTTGAAACGGGAGAAATGCTTGAGAAGATAAAAAAATATTTTGGCAGAATAAAAAATAATCGCGCAGAGAAAAAAAATTTGGAAGAAAAATATAAAAATGATTTTGTGATTAAAAAAAAGGATATAGAACAAGTTCATATTTGTTTAGGATTTCCCGGAGTAAAAAATTTGGTCGAGAAAATTTATGTTTTGGCTGTGTTTAATAATATTTTTGGCGGTGGAATGAGTTCGCGTTTATATCAAAAAATACGCGAAGAAAATGGTTTGGCTTATTCTGTTTTTTCTTATAATTATAGTTATGAAAAAGTTGGCTTGTTTAATATTTATGCAGGAATTAATCCGAGTAAAGTAGAAGATTGTTTGAAATTTATAATTCATGAAATAAAAAATTTAGATGTTAATTTGATAAGTCAAAAAGAATTGTCGAAATCAAAAGAGCAATTAAAAGCAAGTTATTTATTAAATTTGGAAAGTTCGTCGAGCAGAATGAATTCACTTGGAAGATATATGGTTTTTTATAATAAAATTTTGACTTCGGAAGAAATTATTGATGAGATAGATAAAATTAATTTGGATGATATTTATAATTTGATAAGAGAAATTTTTGATTTTAGTAAAATAAGTTTGTCTTGTGTTGCGCGAGATAATTATGATTTAAAAAAAATAGTTGGAGAAAATATGTAGTGGAAGAAAATAATTTTTATATAAATAAAGATGAAAGTGCAAAAGATTTGCCTTTGCCAAAATATATGACAGAGTTTGCGTCGGGAATGGATTTGTATGCAAATGTTTTTGAGCCAGTAAGAATTCCAGTTGGGAAAATAAAATTAATACCGACGGGAATGAAAGTTATTTTGCCAAAAAATTTTGAGGCGCAAATAAGATCACGAAGCGGATTAAGTTTAAATTCGGGAATAATAGTTTTAAATGCGCCGGGAACAATCGATGCTGATTATCGTGGCGAAATAAAAATCATTTTAATAAATTTGGGGGAAAAAGATTTTTTAGTTTCGCGTGGGGATAGAATTGCGCAATTAGTTATAAATAAAATTTATAGACCGGAATTTAAATTGATTGACGATAAAAATTATTTGAATTTTAATTTTAAAACACAAAGGGATCAAAATGGATTTGGTCATACGGGAATTTAAATATAAAAATAAAAAATAAAGAGCAAAAAATAGAGCGCGAGTTTAGCTCGCGTTTTTTTTGTATCAAAATAGAATTTAAATTCGTTTAATTATATATTTTTGCATTGAAACTAAATCATTGGAAAAATATTTTTGTTATCTCTTGACAAATAAAAATTTTTGTTTTATAATTTACAGTATTGTAAAAAATTTTTAGAAGGAGATTTAACATGAGTGAAAAATTAGAAAATGGACAAGGATTGCTTAAGTCATACGATGATTTTCTAGCATTTATTAATAAAGATGCTAGTGCGCGAAATTGGGTTTCTGTACAAAATCTGCTAGATATTTTAAAACAAAAAAATGAATTTTTAAGTAAAGACGAATTTATTGACTTAGTATCAGCGAAAAAACTGCATAAAGAATATTATTGGATTAATTGAGTTGTATAAGTTCGTTTCATAGAATATATTTGTGAATGCGTAAATTTCTTTAATAGCCGTTTTGATTTCTTAATGGTTAAATATTATCTATTGTGACAAGTGTTAGGTAGCATGCACATAAAATAAAAACAAATTGAACAGAAAGAAAAAATCAGGAAGATAGAGGTATGAAACTTACAAAAACGCAATATAAAAGGCCATAGAAACTGATACCGATGGAAAGAAAACTGGCAAATGTATCAAACTATAAATTTATGTGTGCAATACTTTACATAATAGATAATAATTGCAAATGGAGGGCATTACCAAAAAAATATGGAAACTGGCATATAGTTTATATGAAATTTAGGTAACGTTCACATAAAAAGCAAGTCAAAAATAAAAGTTAAAAATAAAAATAAAATCACGCTTGTCATGACGAGTAAAAACTTTTCTAAAGCGTTTTAATCTCAGAGAATATGAGAATATCGCTCGATATTGTTGACTGTTTATAAAGCTGTTTATCGTAACGCCAAGGCGATTTACGATTTTTTTTAGTTGAAACAACTGTGCGAAACCAGTGATCTTTGGCTAAAACTAAAGTTTTATTATATCCATAAGCTTTATCCATAAAGAGTGTATAGTTTCCTCCCTTAAGCAGTTTTTGCTTTTTTATAGCTTCCAAAATTAAGGTTTTAAAGAAAAAAGTGATGTCTTTTGGCAATTGTACTATTCTTAGACCATCTAATAAATTTTACATAAACTTCGTGCCAATTTTCATATTTTTTTGGTAGCCCTCTCTATTTGACACCATTCTCTATTATGTAAAACATCTTACACATAAATTTGTAGTTTTATATCTTTGCCGATTTCCCCGCTATCGACATTAACCCCTCTGACTTTTTATATTATATTTTTGTTAGTTTAATGTTTCTATCTTATCACTATTTTTATTTTATGTGAACACTACCCAATGCTTGATTATAAATTAAAAATTTTCATGCTATCCAATTAAAAATGTAAAACAAAATTTTTTGTAATAAAAAAAACAGCCACCACAATAAGCTGTTTTTTATTTGCTTTATGAAATCAAATGTCAGAATTATTTTCGCAGTTCTTGGAAAAAAAATATACACAATCGGCGCATTGATTCAAATCGGCATTTTCATTTAAAATCGAAGTTTTGTCAAAATAATTTGTTTTATTCTTTGGACAATATTTTTTTATTTTTTGGCAATACATTATTTACACCTCGCTATTTTTTTATGTAAATAATTATCACCATAAATTTTTTTTTTATACTTTAAAATCAACTTTTAAACGTGTCTTTTAACATATCAAAAAAAGATTTTTTTTTGTCTTTGAAATCTGTATTGTCAGCAAAAAATTCTTTCAGTAATTTTTTTTGTTTATCAGAAATATTAGTTGGTACGTGAACATTTAATTTTAAAATTAAATTACCTATAATTCTATTATTTTGCACATTGGGCACACCTTTATTTTTTAATGTAAAAATAGTTCCTGATTGGGTTCCGGGTTTAATTTTTATTTTTTCTGGTCCGTACACCGTTTGAATTTCAATTTCATCACCTAAAACTGCCTGAATAAATTCAATTGGTACATCTAAATATAAATCATCACCCTTTCTTATAAAATATTTGTGAGGCTTGACATAAACCGTAACTAATAAATCTCCGTTTGGTCCGCCATTTTTTCCAACTCCGCCTTTATTAGAAATTCGTATTGTTTGGTCGTTTGCGATCCCTTTTGGAATATCTATTTCAAGTTTCTTTTCTTGCCTAATTGTACCGGCACCGCGACATTTTTGACATTTCTCTCTTATAACTTTTCCTGTTCCATTACATACATTACAAGTTGACATTTGAATACTGATTGACCCAAACATACTTTGCCGTTGTATATGGATTCTTCCGCTCCCTCCACATTTTTTACAGTTTTCTGGAAATGTCCCAGGTTTCGCTCCAGTTCCTCTACAATTATCACACATACAATCTAAAGAAACATTAATAATTTTTTTGCATCCAAATATTGCTTCTGATAAATCAATTTGTACTTGAGCGAAAACATTATTTCCTCTGATAGCCGAATTATTTCTACTTGAACTGCCACCAAAAAAATCTCCAAATAAATCTTCGAAGCCACCAAATCCACCAAAACTACCACCAAATGCAGATTTAAATATTTCACTAAAATCAAAATCTGCCGCGTTATACGCACTTCCTTGACTGCCGTCAAAAGCTGATGAACCAAGTTGGTCATAAGTTGCACGTTTTTGCGGGTCGCTTAAAACTGCATATGCTTCACTAACCTCTTTAAATTTTGCTTCTGCGTTTTTATCGCCGGGATTAACATCAGGATGATATTTTTTTGCTAACTTTCGGTAAGCACTTTTTATTTCGTCCGAACTCGCATTTTTTTCTACCCCAAGCGATTTGTAATAGTCTTTTCCCACACCGTTTTTCCTCCAAAAATAAATTAATTTTTATTTTAGCAAAAAAAATCTTTTGCGCAATAAAAAATTATTGCACCATAAAAATATAAATAAAAATGGATCGTGTCTATAAAATATATTTTGATTTGTAAAAAATCAGATGATGTCATCCAAAAAGATAAAAATGATATACAATAAACAAGTTATTTTGATCAGACGGAAAATTTTTCGTAGGAACAGTGAAAATTTTTTAAATATGTAAAGCATTGCACACATGAATTTGTAGTTTAATATCTTCACTGGCTTTCTCGCGATTACATCAATCCCTCTAGCTTTTTATATCGCGTTTTTGTCAATTTCATATCTCTATATTAGCACTTTTTCTTTTTGCTCAGTCTATTTTTATTTTATGTTAACTCTACTTAATCTAAAAAAGACAGGATACAACTTCGATTTTTTTTGTTATAGATCTTAATATTTAAAAGTTTAACCAAAAATCGATTTTAGTAAATAAAAAATCTTTTTTGTATCAAGTTTTGCTTTAGAATATTAAAAAACCGCAAAATAAATTATAAAAATGTGAAATAAAAAATTTACATACATAAATAATTCACCAAAAATATTTAAAAAGCTATTGACAAATAAAAAAATATTATATAAAATTAATTACAGTTCACAGAAAAAATTTTGTTTTTATATAAGATTAGCATGATTGTGGATGTGTTTTTTTAAATTTTCAGTGCCATTAAATTTTGATAATTTAATTGAGAGATGAGAAATAATATGGAAAATGTAAAAAATCAAGATAATGATAAATTATTTAATTCAATGAATGAGATTATAGATTACACTAAAAAAAATATAAATCTACTTGAAAGAAACGTAGATTACTGGAGTTCAAATAAATCAGAAACAATAAGAGATATGATTGCAAATCTCGATAAGAAAAATTTTAATGGAGACGAAGACGCGGCGAATAAATTTAAATTATTATGTTGCACAATATTTTCTGAATCGGACGATAGAAAAATTATATTTGACACAATCGGTGACAAAAGCGATGTCGACATAATTTTGACCTTTAAAAAATTAAAATTAAAACAAGAAGATTCTAATAAACTGTTTTTTTATTTGCCCGATACTTTACAAATTACAGAAGTTTTTCAATATGCTGTCTGCGATAATGAACAGGCGGTGAAAGATTTTGAAAAGAAAATGTTAGATAAACTTAATATTCAAACATGGAAAAAACAGGCGTGGGCTCTTTTTTTTGTTTTGTCACACATATTATTGCTTCCGACTGGCCTTTCAGAACTAATATTATGGTTTTCATCTGACTATCGTGAAAATTTAAAAACAAAAATTGTGAATGACATAATATCTGAGCTAATTGACAGCAATAAAAACGCAAATGTTGAAGATAAAAAAAAATTTTATAATTCTAGTGAAGGGAAAAAAGAAGTAAAAAAAAGTTAATATACCAGTTTATTATTAGTACGATTAAGTCTATTTTAGCAATTATAGGTTTTATATTATTAGTTCATGAACTTGTAATTTTACCATTTAGTGTTTTCTTATCGTGTTGTTGGCTTTCGTTAATTTCTCAACCAATATTAATGGCTCTTATATTTATACCAAATTTTAAGCGCATTAAAAATTTGTGCATAGGGATAAAAAATGCTATTGTTTACAATCGACAAATTCAAAAAACATTAAATGAACGAAGAAATAAATGGCAAAAAACTAAACAAAAAATAGAAGAAAAACAGCAACAAGAATCTTTCCGGCAGAAGACTTCGTTGCTTGATAATAAATTTACGCAGTCAAAAGATGCTAGTTCTTCGCCAAAATTTTATACCAAATGGTATCGATAAAAAATCGAGCAAATCTAAAAATATGATTTTCTAAGATAATTTTTTTTTATGGATTTAGATTTTTCACGTGCGTTTCATAAATTTTAAGCAGAAAGAAGAACAAGCAGAAGTTTGGCGTCGAGAAGAGAAGCCAGAAGATTTTGCTTGATACTTCGGTAATATACGCTTGTTTGGAATGGGAAACCGGTCATTCTCGCGAAAAACTGTTTCCAAAATCCAATGTATACTCTCAATTTTCCAATGCCCATGCAGCACT
>CAMVHY010000004.1 GCA_947167415.1 uncultured Clostridia bacterium | reverse complement strand
TATCTTCGCCAGTTTCCTCGCTATCGGCATTAATCCCTCTAGCTTTTTATATTGTATTTTTGTCAGTTTCATACTTCTATCTTATCACTTTTTTCTTTGCTCAATATATTTTTATTTTATGTGAACACTATCTAAATAAAATTAGATTTGATTTTTTTGATTAAAAAAAACTGCTGATTTTAATTTTTTATTTCGGCAGTTTTTTTATGGGCCCCAAATTTTGTCGTATAAAATACTTGACATGTAAATAAAAAATAAATAGGATTTTTACGGAGTCAAATATTTTTGTCAGTGAATAATAATAATTTGTCACGGCAAAAATTTTTTTTATAAAAAATTTTATAGGGGAGATAAATATGACAAAAAAAATTATTGATAGCCCTGAAGCACTTGAATTTAGTTTAAATCAAGTACGTGAAGCGCAAAAAATATTTGCTGATTTTACGCAGGAACAAGTCGATAAAATATTTTTTTGTGCCGCTATGGCTGCTAACAACGCAAGAATTCCTTTGGCAAAACTTGCAGTCGAAGAAACTGGAATGGGTGTTGTCGAAGATAAAGTAATAAAAAATCATTTTGCTTGCGAATATATTTATAACTCGTGTAAAAATATTAAGACTTGTGGCGTAATTTACGAAGATAAAGCATATGGCATAAAAAAAATTGCTGAACCGTTGGGAGTTATTGCAGCAGTTATTCCGACAACAAATCCAACGTCAACAGCAATTTTTAAAACTTTGATCGCATTAAAAACGCGTAACGGAATAATAATCAGTCCACATCCGCGCGCAAAAAAATCAACAGTGGAAGCAGCAAAAATTATTTTAGCTGCAGCCGTAAAAGCCGGAGCACCGGAAAATATTATTTCTTGGATCGAATCTCCAACGCTTGAATTGACAAATATGCTTATGAATAAATCGGATATAGTTTTAGCAACAGGAGGTCCTGGAATGGTTAAGGCGGCTTATTCTTCAGGAAAACCTTCGATTGGAGTTGGCTCTGGAAATACACCCGCAATTATTGACGAAAGCGCAAATATAATTTTGGCTGTGAATTCGATTATTCATTCAAAAACGTTTGATAACGGAATGGTTTGTGCATCTGAACAATCAGTTATTGTTTCGCAAAAAATTTATGATCAGGTTAAACAAGAATTTATTAAACGTAATTGCTATTTTTTAAATCAAGATGAACTCGAAAAAGTGCGCAATATTATTTTGATAAACGGAGCATTAAATGCAAAAATTGTTGGACAAAAAGCAAAAATAATCGCAGACATGGCAAATATAAATGTTCCAGAAGATACTAAAGTTTTAATCGGAGAAGTCGAAAGCGTTGAATTAAGTGAAGCTTTTGCGCATGAAAAACTTTCGCCTGTTTTGGCAATGTATAAATTTAATGATTTTGATGAAGCACTAGAAAAAGCTGAAAAATTAATTGCAGATGGTGGATATGGACACACTTCAGCTATTTATATAAATGTATCTGAAAAAGAAAGATTAGATAAATTTAATGATCGGATGAAAACATGCAGGATTTTAGTTAATACTCCGTCGTCGCAAGGTGGAATCGGAGATTTGTATAATTTTAAATTGATGCCTTCGTTGACATTGGGTTGTGGTTCTTGGGGTGGAAATTCTGTTTCGGAAAATGTTGGAGTTAAGCATTTATTAAATATAAAAACGGTTGCCGAAAGGAGAGAAAATATGTTGTGGTTTAGAGCGCCTGAAAAAGTTTATATAAAAAAAGGTTGTTTGCCGGTTGCTTTGCAGGAATTAAAAGATTTGAATATAAAAAAAGTTTTTATCGTCACGGACTCGTTTTTGTATAATAACGGCTATACGAAGCCAATAACTAATAAATTAGATGAACTTGAAATTACGCATAAAACTTTTTTTGATGTTGCGCCTGATCCGTCGCTTGCATGCGCAAAAGCGGGAGCAAAAGAAATTCGTGAGTTTAATCCGGATTGTATAATCGCGATTGGTGGCGGTAGTGCAATGGATGCCGGAAAAATAATTTGGGTTATGTATGAGCACCCTGAGTTGGATTTTTTAGATATGGCAATGAGATTTATGGATATTAGAAAAAGAATTTATAAGTTTCCAAAGATGGGGGAAAAAGCATATTTTATAGCAGTGCCAACTTCTGCCGGAACAGGTAGTGAAGTGACGCCGTTTGCAGTTATTACGGATGAACAAACTGGTGTGAAATATCCGTTGGCAGATTATGAATTAATGCCAAAAATGGCAATTGTTGATTCGGATATGATGATGGATGCGCCAAAGGGATTGACTTCGGCTTCAGGAATTGATGCTGTCACGCATGCCTTAGAAGCATATGCATCGATGATGGCAACGGATTTCACGGACGGTTTGGCTTTAAAAGCTTTAAAAGTGATTTTTGAGTTTTTGCCAAGAGCTTATAATGACGGAAAAAATGATTTTGAAGCACGCGAAAAAATGGCACATGCGGCAACGATGGCAGGTATGGCTTTTGCAAATGCTTTTTTAGGTGTTTGTCATTCGATGGCGCATAAACTCGGTGCGTTTTTTCATTTGCCACATGGAATTGCAAATGCTTTGATGATTAACGAAGTAATAAGATTTAATTCGAGTGAAGCACCGGAGAAAATGGGAACTTTCCCACAGTATTCTTATCCCCATACTTTGGAAAGATATGCTGAAGTTGCAGATTATTTAAATTTTGGCGGAGCTAACGCAAAAGAAAAAGTTGAGAATTTGATTAAAAAAATTGATGAGCTAAAAGAAAAAATCGGTATAAAGCAAACGATAAAAGAATATGGAATTGACGAACAAGAATTTTTGGATAAGTTAGATGCGATGACAGAACAAGCTTTTGATGATCAATGTACGGGCGCAAATCCAAGATATCCTTTGATGAGTGAAATAAAACAAATGTATTTAAATGCTTATTATGGCGAGAAAAAAACTGTTTAATATAAATTAATTTTATACAAAAAAATAAAAAGCGGGCTTGAAATTAAGTCCGTTTTTTTGTTTTTTTATTCGACAACAACAAATTTCCAAATTTTAACTCAGATCACTTCCAGTAAGATTACTATAAAGATCCGTAACACTTCTATTCTCACTGTTATCATAATATATTTCGTCCGTATTTGATTCCCATATGCTACTTTGATCTTCTCGGTCGCAATCACGAGAATCAATCCATTTTTTATACTCATTTTTTTCATACCATTCAAGTAGTCCCATACTAATTGCAACACCAGCAGTTGGAATACCAATAATTAAAGTTGCTGCCAAACTAAATATACTATATATTCCCAAAGGAATAGATACAATCGAAATCAACGTACACAAAATAATTACGACATTCATCCAATATGTTACAGCATTCAATAAATAAGCTCTATGAGCATTTTCTTTATTATTCAATACAATAATACTATTGATCAATGGTAAGATAGCCAAACTTATTAACGACAATCCCAAACCTAATCCAAATCCAAAATTTAATATTCCGGTTATACCTAAGCCCAAAAAAAGAATTCCACTCACTAATAAAACAGTTGGTACAAAATATATTTTCATGCAAAAAGATAATTTTTGACACAATTGAAAATCTTTCCACTCTTGACAGCAATACGAATGATAATTTAAATTAACTAAAAAACTTGCGGCCGAGCTATAAGCAAAAATTGCTCCGATTCCAATAAACAAAGAAGCATAGCCGAATATTCCCAACAAACCAAAAGTAATCGATAAACATCCAGCAAAAAACGCCAATATTTCAAAAATAGTTCTTAACTTTATTTTTTTATTTTGTTTTTTCTTTTGAATATCAAGTTTATATTCTATTTGTTTTTCTGACATATTTATGTTTTTTAATCCTAATTCTTTATTCTCCATCATAATGAATACCTCCGATTTTGTTTAAAATAATATCTATTATAACATTAAAAAAATTATTTTGCAAGACTTTTATGATAATTTTTTTATTACACAGTATATTAGACACATAAATTTATTGATAAAATCACAAACGAGGATTTGTTTTTTCTATAGTGAGTTATCTTTATTCGCAAAAAAAATAACAAGCATACATAAAAAATAAAAAGCGGACATAGATGTAAGTCCGTTTTTTTTATTTGTTAATAAAAAATTTGAATTATCTTTGGACGAATAAATAATTTTGTTTTAAAATAAAAATTGTCGATAGGCAATTTTATTTTTGGATAAATTTGTTTTTTATATTTGTACAGGAGGAGTTTATTATGTCAGAAGGAATAAATAAAGAATCACTAAATGAAAATTTATCGATTAATGGTTTTCAAAACACATATTCAAAGTGGGAAAAAGAAATTAATGGTTCACGTGGAGAGTCTCTGAATGTGCCTTTAGAACAACTAAAAAATATTAATTCAGTTGTGAAGCAAAAAGTGAAAGCAAAAATATTGATTAAAAATATTGTAGGTATAAAGACTGATGAAAAAGCGAAATGTGGGTTAACTTTGGAACAAGTGTTAGAAGCTGATGATTTGTTTAATTTTTTAGACAATGATAATCCAAAAGAACTCGAAAAAATTTTGGATGTTGGTTATTACATTGAAAAAACAGAGGACACAAAGGTTTTTAATCCAGATAAAATGAAAGAGCTTGCGGACTGTATGCTTAAACGTACAGATATATTAAATAATCTTGAAAAGGCCAAAATGGTATTAATGTTTTATTATCAAATTTTGCCCAATCTTATAGATAGAAAGATAAAAGAGTACGCAAGAAAAACCAATGATCTAAAATGTAGATATTTGAAAAAATCAACTCCAATGTTTTCGTTTGCATATGAACTATTAAAAAAGTATAAAGACAGAAGTGAGAATGATTTTAATGAACTTAAAAAATACGTTGGCAAGATAACGAGTGATATTTTAAAAGAAACATCAGACTGGTCTGATGCTATAAGCGTTTTTTTTGACTTAAAAAATTTTTATGACAGGAAAAAAAGTGCACAATTAAGCTTAAACTGTAATTTAAATCGTCGTTTAAACGAGATGTTAAATTTTTTGTACAAAAATAGGATTATTAAAAATCTAACCGCTGTAACTAAATTTAGTGTACTTGAAAATGAGGAATTTTCTTGCAGTTGGTCAGAATGGTTTCGTGAACTTTGGCGATGTTTGCGTGATGATTTTTTGACGTTTTGGAAAAACAGTTCAACATAACAAAAGCGGTTATACTTAAAAAATTTCTTAATGAGTTTGATAAGATATCGGTAAAATTAGATCGAACGAATAATCAAACTAATAATAAAAGCGCGAGTATAACTTTATCCGAATTATTGAAAGAAGTGAATGAATTTATTCCGATATCAGAAACAACAAAGCCACAAAAATAATTTGTATATGAAAAAAATAAAAGCGGACTTAAATTCAAGCCCGTTTTTTTGTGTGCTCACTTTATCTAATAATAATTTATTCGCTCAAGATAAATCTTTTTTATTAAAAATCATAATGGCAAAAAATAAAAATAAAGCGCCAAAAAAAATCATACTTATAATTTTATAAACGCTAACGTTTGGATTTACAAGCGACTCCATAAATTTATCAAATGGATTTAATTCAAAAAAAAGCTTATTTGCTAAATTTAATTTTCCTAAAAAAGCAAACACATCTGATATTGCCGTTAAAAAAAATATGCCAACTAAAAAACTTGCAAATCGATTTTTAAAAATCGTGCTCATAAATAAAAAATAATTGCCGGCAAACCACGAAAATATTAAATACATAAAAATTAATTTATCTTCATCGATCTGGTTTTGCATTGCAATTGCATTTTTAAAACACGCGTTAAATAAGCAATTTATAATTCCAAGCGTGACACCCAATAAATTTATCGCCAAAATTTTTGAAAATAATATTTTGCCACGAGACATTTTCCCAGTAAATAAAAAAGTTGCTGTCCCGCTATAATATTCTTCCAACAAAATATCTATTGCGTAAGCGAATATCATAAACATAAAATAAACTGCCGGCAATAAAATTACAGCCTGCAACTTTTCGCCAGCTAAATTTTTTATTTCATTCATTTTACTTATTAAAGGCCAAACTAAAATCAAAAAAACTCCAAGATAAATATAAATCCCTTTTTTACAAAAAATCTTTTTATACTCAAACCAAGACATTCTTAAAACATCAAACATTTGCATCGCCACCAGTCGAATTCAAAAATTTTTGTTCAAGATCATTTTTAACTTCATATACGCTATAAAAATTTATATCTTTCAAAACCAAATCTTTTATAAACTTCATCAAATTTTCTTTCTGCAATCTAACTTTTATCAAATTATTTTTTATATCCTCGATAACAATATTTTTTTGCTTTAACAAATCCATAAACTCATCCATTTCATCTGTTTCAAACGCAAAAATTTTATCATCAAAATTTTTTTCTTTCATATCAACAATTTCAGTAACTTTACCTTTTTTTAAAATAACAACTCGATCACAAACTTTTTCTATCTCAGCCAAAATATGCCCTGAAATTAAAACCGAGACATTTTCTTGCTCTGCTAATTTTTTTAGATAATCACGTATTTTTTTTATCCCGTCAGGATCTATTCCGTTTGTCGGCTCATCTAAAATTAAAATTTTGGGATGATTTAAAAATGCCAACGCCATACCTAATCTTTGTTTCATTCCAAGCGAATATTTTTTTACCTTTTTTTTTGTTTCGCCTGACAAACCAACAAATGACAACATATTATTTATTTCTTTTCGATCCACTTTTCCTGACAAGCCAGAAAAAAATTTTAAATTCTGATACGCATTCATATAAGAATAAAATTTTGGCGTTTCAATCATACATCCCAAAAGTTTTTCATCTCTTTTAATTTTATTTTTATCAACACAAAAAAATATATCGCCACCATGTTTTTTTATCAGCCCAACAATAATTCGCATTAAAGTTGTTTTTCCTGCGCCATTTGGTCCGACTAGTCCTAAAATTTCTCCTTCTTTTAAATCAAAACTTATGTTCCGCAAAACATAATCTTTGTCAAATTTTTTATTCACGTTGACAACTTTTAAAACGTCTCCCATAAATTATCCTCGCAAAAAAAATTATTTTTAAATCCAAAATAAAAATATCTTGACACAAAAAAAATTTTCTCATGTCTTATAAATTTTTATCAAAAAGAATTTGCTTTGTGAATATTAAGACGTATTATATGGGAATGAATTAAATTTGGAGGTGAAATATTTTGGATTTAAAAAACACCAAAACAGAAAAAAATTTATTGGCGGCATTTGCAGGTGAATCCCAAGCGGCAAACAAGTATGGATTTTTTGCTTCACAAGCTAAAAAGGATGGTTATGAGCAAATAGCAAATATTTTTCTAGAAACAGAAAAAAATGAGCGCGCACATGCAAAAATTTGGTTTAAATTATTAAATGGCGGGCAGATTAAAAATACGCCGGAAAATTTAAAAGATGCAGCCGCAGGAGAAAATTATGAATGGACGGATATGTATAAAAAATTTGCGGAAGAAGCTGAGAATGAAGGTTTTTCAGAAATTGCTGATTTGTTTCGTAAAGTTGCCGAAATAGAAAAAGAACATGAGCAAAGATATTTGGCATTGCTGAATAATATTAATTCAAATAAAGTTTTTGAGCGTGAAAATGAAACTGTTTGGATTTGTTTAAATTGCGGACATGTTCATTATGGGAATCAAGCTCCTGAAAAATGTCCGGTTTGTTCGCATCCAAAAGCTTATTTCCAATTAAAAAAACAAAATTATTAATAAAAAATAATCCCCAAGACAATTATCTTGGGGAGTTTTTATTTATGACAAAAATCATTTAGACCAAATTATTTGCTTTTCAAATCATTTTTAACTTTTTACTTCCGCTTTATTTTTCTTTCAACTGCTTATTTATTCTATTCAAATATCCTATATAATCCTCATTATGTTTTTCCGCTTAAATTTATTTATCCTTGCTAAAATCAGTATCGCTATGCGGGAAACGATCTCCTTCCATGTTTTTATTTTTTGATAAATCTCGACCATTACTGGATTCTGTTTTCGTCAAATTTAAGTCATCCCTTCCAGAACAGCACGGTAACCCTCTCCAAAAGAATCCTACAGCCACAACAACTATACCTGCAATTATGAATATCAGCGCAATTTCTGGGGCAAAAAATTTTAATAAAAAAATACCTATGATGGTTAAAATAATCCCTATGATGATCAATAGATATTTATTTTTATTTTTTCTAGGTGAATTAACCCCTTCAATACGAGGTATATTCCGCACATCAGGATCAAAATAATATACCGCAAAACTTTTGCATGCTAATTTGTTTTCCCCTAGATATGGCTCAAGTGTCTTATCCAAGTCTTCTTCCATAATCCCTGTGTATTTTTCCGGAACACAGACATTACTATCACAACTATTACAATAAAATGTCAAATTTGAGCTTTTTGCCTGATTTTTTAACTTTAACTTATCTTCCTTACCACCAAAATAACAATCGATTAATATTTCTTTAAGCGTTTGATTTTTATTAAACTGTCGATTGCCGAGATCAATCGGATTACTCACATTTTCTTTACAATTAACATAAAAATCTATTGTTATCTTATCTTGACTTTTATCTGTCTCATTATTTTGTGTTAAGTTTTGATTATTTTCATTATCCTTTTCGTTTTTGTCTTTAACCGCATCAAGTATCATAATCTTATTATCATCTTCAATCCCGAGGCCTTCAAGAGTTTTCTCAAAATCAGACAAAGATATTTTTTTGTTACTATCTTTGACTCGGATCTCATAATTCTAAACTTGCACAAATTTAAACCAACCATATTTGGCTCTCAGGGCATCAATACACACTCGAAACGTTACATTTGGGTCTATATCTATAAAAACTTCTTTGCCGTTACTTTCACGCCAAAAATAAATTGTTATTTCTTCTTCTTTATTTCCTCCATTGTTTTGTCGATTAAAATTAAAATTCATTTTTTTTCTCTCTTCGAAAAACAAAAACTTTGTACCAAAAAAAAATTAAACATCCAACGCATTACATAATACAATAAAAAATATTATTTGTCGAGTATTTTCTTTTTAATTATAAGATATTTTATTTTCAATGACAAATTTTTTTTGATCATTATTATTTTTTTGCTTTAAGATGTCTTTTCACGTTTACATTTTCATATAATAAATTTACATCACCAAAATAAAATGATTCCAATTACACGTTTAAAATTTATTTTTTAGTACCACTTATTTTTTTCGCGCCGATTTTAAATTACATAAAAAAAGCACCCAAACATTTTTGGACGCTAAACAATCAAAAATAATTATAATCTCAAACAAAACTTTCTTACTTAATATTTATCGCTTTCAAATTCCAAATTTCTTTTGCATATTCTTTTATAGTTCTGTCACTAGAAAATTTTCCGCTGTTAGCAATATTAATTATCATAGATTTTGCCCACTCATTTTTATTTTTATACGCCAAATTTATTTTTTCATGCGCTTTTTTATAACTATCAAAATCTCTCAAAATAAAATAATTATCTGCTCGCTCACCATTAAAACCATCTAAAAGCGAATCATATATTTCCCTAAACAAATTTTTATCTTCATCAAGCTCACCATTAATCAATTTATCCAAAACATTTTTTACATCACCATTATTTTCATAAACATCTCGCGCTCGATAATTATTTTTTTCATATAAATCAATCACTTCTTTTGCACTCAAACCAAAAATAAAAATATTTTTTTCTCCAACTTCCTCAAAAATCTCAACATTTGCTCCGTCCATTGTCCCCAAAGTCAAAGCTCCGTTTAACATAAATTTCATGTTTCCTGTTCCAGACGCTTCTTTGCTTGCAGTCGAAATCTGTTCGCTAATATCTGCCGCAGGAATTAATTTTTCTGCCAACGAAACACAATAATTCGGCAAAAACAAAACTTTTATTTTTTTGCTAACACGTTTATCTTTATTTATTAAATTCGCGACGCTATTTATTAATTTAATTATTAATTTCGCACGATAATAATTTGCCGCCGACTTAGCCGAAAAAATAAAAACTCTCGGTTCAATATCAAACTTCGCATCCGACTTTATTTTATTATACAAATATAAAACATGCAAAATATTTAATAATTGCCGTTTATACTCATGCAATCTTTTAACTTGCACATCAAAAATAAATTCCGGATCAACCACAAAATCATATTTATATTTTATAAAATTTGCCAGCGCGACTTTATTTTTCTTTTTAACTTTTAAAATCTTATCTCTAAAACTTTTATCCTCGATAAATCCTTCTAGCTTTTTCAACTCACACAAATTTTTAACATAATAATTTCCAATCGTTTTACTAATTAAATCTGCCAAATCCGGATTGCAATGCATAAGCCATCGTCTTTGTGTTATCCCATTCGTTTTATTATTAAATTTATTTTTATATATCTCATAAAAATCTTTTAGTTCCTGCTTTTTCAAAATTTCCGTGTGTAATCTAGCAACACCATTAACCGAATGACTTCCAACAATCGCCAAATATGCCATTTTAATTTGTCCATCGGCAATAATTGCCATGCGTCTTATTTTTTCGCTATCAAATTTAAATTTATTTATTAAATCACCACAAAATCTCTTATTAATTTCTTCGATTATCATATAAATTCTTGGCAAAAGCCTTTTAAACAAATCCTCTGGCCATTTTTCCAATGCTTCCGACATAATCGTATGATTCGTATACGCACAAGTTTTTTGTGTTATTTCCCAAGCTTGATCCCATTCCAAACCATAATCATCTATTAAAACTCGCATTAATTCCGCAACTGTCATCGACGGATGTGTATCATTTAACTGAAAAGCGATTTTATCCGGCAATTTATTTAAATCTTTATTTTTTAAACAAAAATTTTTTATAGCTTCTTGAACCGTCGCCGAAATAAAAAAATATTGCTGCTTTAATCTTAATTCTTTGCCCAAAATATGCTCATCCGCCGGATATAAAACTTCTGATATAGTCTCAGCTAAATTTTGCTCCTCGACCGCTTTTGTATAATTTCCCGCATTAAAAGATTTTAAATCAAATTTATTTTTTGCTTCAGCATCCCATAATCTTAACGTATTTACCATATTTGTTTCAAATCCAACGACTGGATAATCATACGGAATCGCAACAACAGAACTATAATCTTCCAAAAAATATCTATAATTTCCATCGACTTTTTTTACACAACTAACTTTTCCGCCAAATTTTATTTCTTGCGCCAAATCTTTTCTTTTAACTCCCCAATCATCTCCATCTTCAAGCCAATTATCTGATTTTTCTGTTTGATAACCATTTTTTATTTCCTGTTCAAAAATTCCATAGTGATATCTTATACCACAACCATATGCTGGCAAATTTAAACTTGCAAGCGAATCTAAAAAACATGCTGCTAATCTTCCAAGTCCGCCATTTCCCAAACCCGGATCACGTTCTGACTCTTCGATTAAATTAAAATCAATATCTAATTCTTCGAGCGCCTTTTTAAAATTTTTTTCGGCAGCCAAATTAATCAACGTATTGCCTAAAAATCTCCCCATCAAAAATTCCATTGATAAATAATATAACGTCTTGGGATTATTTTTTTTTAAGACTTCATGTGTTGCTAACCATTTGTCCGTAACTAAATCACGAACTGTAAAAGCGACAGCTTTATAAATTTCATGTGCCGATGCCTCACAAATATTTTTACATGAAATCGTTTTTAGATTTTCAAGTATTTTATCTTTTATTTCTTTTTTTGTCATGCTCAAAACATTCAACCCCCAACAATTATTATCAAGATAGGTTTATATATAAACCTCAAAAAAATGTCAAGTATTTTCGTCTTTTATTTAAAACATATTTCTGTATTCTGACATTGATTGCTTAAATAATTCCGCGCTTGTCGGCGGTGTATAAGAAATTGCATTTGCTCCAGCTTTAATTGTTTCTTCGATGGAATTTTCTGTTTTCCCACCTGTTGCTATTATTGGTATATGACTATATTTTTTATGCACTAAGTTAACTATCTCGGGAGTATTTTCTCCGCCACTTATATTAAAAATATCTATTCCGGAATCTATTTTTTCTTGAAGACCATTAAAATTTTTCGATATCAAAGAATAAATCACAGGAATATCAACAGTTTTTTTTACAAGCGAAATTGTTTCAGCGCTTGCCGGAGCATTTAATACGACTGCAAGAGCTCCTTGAAATTCTGCGTGAAGAGCAATATTGGCTGAACGCAATCCGCTTGTTAATCCCCCGCCCACTCCACACAAAACAGGAACATCCGAAATTAATAAAATTGATTGTGTAATTACAGGATGAGGAGTAAAAGGATAAACAGCAATAATTGCATCCGCATTTGAATTTTTTATTATTGCCACATCAGTCGAAAATAAGATCGAATGAATAGTTTTGCCAAAAATATTTATACCGCTCGTTTTTTCACGGATAATTTTTGGTACCCGAATAATATTTTTGCGCAAACTTGAATTGTATTCAGGAATATTTTTTTTTGGCATCAATTTTCTCCTTTGTATTTTTCTTAACCCATTTGATTAATTTACCAATTTGATTTGAATAATACGATACAAAATGATTAGAGCATAAAGTTATATAAAATAAAAAACATAATGTGTTTGGATAAAAGCAATAAATGAATAATTGTTAGATAACGTAGGCAAAATCAAAAAATATATAAAAAGTAAATGAAATAGAGAAGAGAAAAAGATGAGTAAGAAAAAATCTGAAAAACTTGGCATTAAGATAATTATTCCCCAAAATTCCAGTCGAAAATCCAAACAAAATTTTGATTCTACTTTGTATCGTCTGCATCATATTATCAAAATACATTTTTGAAATTTAAGCATTGCGTAGCATTGATGCCCGTTATTTTAAAACTTTTATTGTCTTCTGTGCGTTTTTTTAATTTTTTTTCATGACATATCTTTTTCTAAAATTATTTTCTTTAAAAAAAATTTTGTTTGGTGATTGACAAATAAAAAATTTTAGTTTAGAATTAATAAGAGGGGTGTAATAAATGACGTCTGTAATAAATGGCGTCATTTTTTTATTCGAAATACTCACCTATCATTCTAATTACATCCTCAAAATTACACTACAAAACGCGGAGGGAATTTGGCATGAGCGAAACTAATTCAGACAATTCTTCATTCAGCGAAAATAAAAGCTTTGAAGAAGAATTAGAAAAAAGTGAATCAAGTGAAAACGAAGGCAGCAAAAAGAAACAGAAAAATAAAAAAAAGGAAAAAAAAGAGATTAAAAACAAAACAAACAAAAATAGCAAAACAAAGAAGAAAAATAAAGAGAGTGAAGAGAAAGAAGAAAAATAAAGAGAGTGAAGAGAAAGAAGGAAGTGAAAGCGAAGGCAGCGAAAAGAAAAATAAAAAAAAGGAAAACAAAAAGATTAAAGGCAAAAAAAAAGAGAGTAGCAAAACAAAAAAGAAAAAAGACGTAAAAATAGAAGATGATGGCAAATCAGAAAACTCATTAGACGAGGAAAAAGAGATTGAAATCAAAGGTAAAAAATTTGAAGCGAAAGCAAAAAACAAAATTAAAGAAATGAACAAAAAGGAAAAGACAAAAAACATAGATAAAAATAAAAAATACGGAGAGGATGTTTGTAATCCAGAAGAAAATAATTTAAAAAAAGCCATGGCAAATGGTGATTTACTAAATAACAAACTAAATAACGACCTGAAAGATAAAACTCTAGAAAATGGCAATACAGGCAAAAACGAGTTGAATACAGCCCTGAACAGTAACGAAAGTGATAATAATCCAGTATCGGATTCGAGCAACAGAAATAAACTTTTAAAGTGGCTCTTTGGAATTTTAGGTTGTATTTTATTTGTGCTTGCATTGGTTTTGTCTTTTATTTTAGCATTATCGCTTGCCATAAAAATTATTGTTTCGTTGGTATTTTTAATATCTTCTGTGATTTGTTTCGTCATAGTTTATAAAATTCACAAACTAAAACTGCCACAAAATTTGAACAATGGTAATCTTTTAAACAACAAACAATCCGTTTCAAAGAACAAATAAAAAGAAAACGAAAAAGAAAAAAATTATAAGTCTAATGAAATCAATCAAGAAGATAAAGAAGGTAAAACTGAAGATAATGATCTTTTTCAAGAAAAATAAACCCCACAACCATAACATATAATTTCTCGAATAAGAAATTTTGTTTTGTTGGAGGTTTTTTTGTGTCTAAAAATAAATTTGCCATATTTGATTATGTAAAAAATAAAAATGAAATCGAGTTAAAGTGGAATTTTTTGAAACAAATGCCTGATTTTATTTGGAATTGGTATGTCCAAAATTTTTGTCCTATCACAATAAAAAATCTAAATTTTGATATTGCAGACGAACTTTTAATTAAGCAGCATTCACATAAAATAAAAATAGATTGACTAAAGAGAAAAAATCGATAAAATAGGGAAGTTAGACTGACAAAATAAAAGTACAAAAAGCTAGAGAGGCTAATGCGGTACTATCAAAAAAATATGGAAACTGGCGCACAGTTTATATGAAATTTAGTAGCTGGTCAAAGAATTGTAC
>CAMVHY010000003.1 GCA_947167415.1 uncultured Clostridia bacterium | reverse complement strand
TGGAAAATGGAAATGTGATGCAAAATTATTAAATCTTTTTCGTTTTTTAATAAATCAGATGCTGAAAAGAAAAAATTACAATTGATTTTCAGGGTTTTTTTTTGATTTTTGGCGGTACAATTTTATTTGGCATAAATTTGTGTATAATAAAAATATAGACTGGAATAAACGAGAACCCTTATTTTGAACCTACAAGAATGAAACGGGAATCTTAAATTGTAAAAATAGCATCAAGCCTTGTTTAATATAATAAAGAGGAAGATGAATTTTTTTACTGCGGATACCCACCTGGTGAGAACCGGGGATCAAAATTGGGAACGTTATTCCGGTCTTTTTTTTATTGCAAAAAATCTTCGATTATGAATTTTGGTCTTTTTTTTGTTTCAAAATAAACAGCAAACCTAGAAAAAAAAATGCGGGATTATAAAGAAATATAAGATTATACAAAGGTGTGAAAACAGAATCGTCACAAGGATCATAATGTGTTTTTATGAGTAAAAACGGATATGCAAAAAAAGTTAAAAAGCTTATAAGTGAAATAAAAAATCCAAATGCGGTTATTAATCTGATTGGTTTTATTGACGTCGAAGTTATGCCGTCTAGCGCCAATGCTATCATTTTTTTTAAATTATATTTACTTGTGCCGGCAAGCCTTTTTTCGCTCATATTTTAAAATACAAGATTGAAATCCAAGCATTTTTATTGTTCCACGTAAAAATAAATTTACTTCGGGAAATTTTTGATACTCGTCTAAAACTCTTTTTGACATTAATCTAAAATCCGCATGATTAAAAATTATATCTGCGCCCAAAAATTTGAGCAATTTATAAAAAGCTTGAGCCGTAAATTTTTTAAAAAACGAATCTGAATCACGTTTGTCATGCACGCCGTAAACTATTTGATTTCCCAAAAAATATTTTTCAAGCATTTGATCTATTAAATTTATATCGTCTTGCAAATCTGCATCGAGCGAAATTGTTACGTCAAAGAAGTTTTTCGCAGTCATTAATCCGCAAAGCAAAGCGTTTTGATGTCCAAAATTTCTCGATAATTTTATCCCCCAAAATATTTTGTTTTGCGAGTTTAAATTTTGTATTATCTCCCAAGTTTTATCGTTTGAACCGTCGTCAATAAAAATTATTTTGCTGTCACCAGAAATTTTTTTGTTTGCTATTAAATTATTTATTTTCGCCAACAAGATTTTGGCTGATTGATTTAAAACTTTTTCTTCGTTGTAACATGGAATTATTAAACTTAATTTATTTTGCATAAAAAAATCTCCCATACTTTTTTATTAATTGTAATATAATCAAAAAAAAATTATTTGGGGGATTTTTCATGTTTGATTTGAGCAATTTTATAGCCAGCATAAATAATATAATCTGGCAACCGATTTATTTTTTATTATTTTTTTTAGGTCTTTATTTTTGCTTCAAAACAAATTTTTTTCATGTGAGAAAATTTGGTTTTATATTAAAAAAAACTTTTGGATTGGGTATGGATAATAAAAGCAAAAAAAATATTAAAGGCGAGTTTACACCGCTTCAAGCATTATCAACTTCTTTAGCAAGTACAGTTGGTGCAGGAAATATTGTCGGCGTTGCAGTTTCGATTGTAAATGGTGGACCAGGAAGTATTTTTTGGATTTGGATTGTTGCAATTTTAGGAATGGTAATAAAATATTCGGAAATAGTTTTGGCATTAAAGTTTCGTGAGAAGAATAAAAATGGTGAATGGTGTGGCGGACCTATGTATTACATAGAAAACGGATTGAAAAATAAAATCTGGGCCTATGTTTTTGCGATTTTTATGATTTTATATGTTGTCTGCGGCGTAAATATCGTGCAATCAAATTCGATCGCCGGAATAATAAATGAATATATTGGGCTGAAAAAAATTTTTTCGGGATTTATATTCGCGATAATTATTTTTTTAGTGATATTTAATGGAATGCAAAACATCGGAAAAGTAACTGAAAAACTTGTGCCGTTCATGTGTGTTTTATATTTTTTTGGCTCGTTATTGATTTTGATCATGAATTATAAATTAATCCCGGGCGCGTTAATAAATATTTTTAGTGAGGCATTTAAAACAAAAAGTATTTACGGCGGGGCAATTTATGGAATTTTTTTAGCTTTAAGATATGGAATTGCGCGCGGAATTCATTCTAGTGAAGCGGGAATGGGAACTTCTCCGATTGCTCAAGCTTCTTCGAATTTAAAAAATCCTGTTGAGCAAGGTTTATATGGAATCATAGAAGTTTTTGTTTCGTTATTTATAATTTGTACTTCGACGGCATTAGTAATTCTCACGAGCGGAATTTATGATAAAAATATTTATTTGTTCAGTTTTGGAGCTGATAATCTGGCAAAAAATAATTTGCCGACAGGAATTGTTTTGGTCGCTAAGTCTTTTGCAAAAAAATTGGGTGAAGATAAAGCGGATTTGTTTATTATGATTTCTATAGTTTTGTTCGCGCTGTCAACTATTATTGGTTGTTTTTATTACGGTTTAAAATCATATGAGTTTATTTTTAAAAATAAATTTGTTTGGGTGTATAAATTATTTTTTTTAGTTATGATTATTTTGGGCGCGACGATAAATGCAAAAATTGCGTGGGAATTAAATGATCTAACTGTTGGTTTGATGACATTAATTAATTTAATAAGCATATTTTTGTTAAAAAAATTAGTCGTCGACGAAACAAAAATTTATTTTGACGGGAATAAAAAAATTTAAATCAAATAAAACTTGTAAATTAAGTAAAAGAAAGATTAAATGCAAATAAAAAAACGAGCTCTTAAAACTGAGTTCGTTTATTTTTTTAACTTAAATTAACCCGATTTAATTAGGCAAAATTTATTTTTTCACAAACAAAAAACGCCCTTTTAAGTCTTGAGCGTTTTTTATATTTAATTTTGGTTTTCGAAGAGATTATCAACAGTCTTAACACTAATATCACTCGGTTTTAACTTTGGTTCTGATGGTGAATTGTTACGCAAATTATTTTTCCACTCTTCAATATCTATTGGTTCTTCTGGTAATTTGGTACCATGTGCCATTTCCATTGCCTGGTAAGATAACATAAATTTAACATTTGAAGACATACGTGTAAAAAACATACAACCCTTAATGGCAGAAAAAAGACCTACTAAAAATGAAAAAGTATTAATCACCAAAGTCGGCATTCCAATTACACTTGCTAAAGTCGCAGCAATTGGCAAAAATGGCAATGCAATTAACGCGAGCCCGCCTAAAACAAACATGCTGGCTTTAATATATTTTGCGACATGATAACATCCAGTCTGCCAACTGTTATCATCATAAAATAAACGCAATGCCGATTTGATAAGCCCGGCAAAAACGGTAACGCAATTGGTAAAATAGCCGGATTCAAAGCTAAAAAAACACCTGCCGCACATGCAATAGCAAATACCACGACATTAAATATTTTGTGCGACAAAATCTCTGATTTTATATCGTCAATTGAAGCTGCATCATTCTCAGCATCTTCGCAAGACACCAGTTCTCTCTGAGTATCCCACATACTGTTTAATGTCCCGACAAAAGCATTAAAACATCCCATCAAAATACCCAAACTTCCAAAAGTTATAAAAGCGATCGCTAAAGGTCCGGCGCAAAACACCGCCCCCAATGTAATCAACAAAGCTCCGTCAATTATCCATGCGCAATTTTTAAAAATTTTGGCCAACCAAGTCCTCGTTTTAGTCGGTTTCATACATAAAATCGAATTTGTAAAAGCAGCAATCGATGGAATTAAAAATCCAATTCCTAAAAGAAATGGTACAGACCATGCAAATCCTGCTGCCAAAAACAATCCAATTCCAAATAAAAACATAATTGCAGAAGCTATAGATTTTGGCAACTGATAAATTACCAAATTTTTCTTAACCTTTTGTTTATAAGCCTCGTCATCGACGATTCGTATTCCAGTGTTTTCTCCCGTGTTCACTGTGACTTTGGCGTTATTAAAGTCAATCTTTTTGAATTCATTGTGTAATTTGTTAACCAATGCCTGAACATTTTCATCGTTCTCGTTCTCGTTCTCAAGTTTTTCAATTTCTAAAAGATTCTTTAACGTATTAATTCCGCCTAATTTTGCAACAAACTGTTGATTTCCTAAAAACATATCGAAGCAACTCAGAGGTATGTTTTTAAAGAATTTATATATATCTTCCTTTGAAAAATTTTGAGCATCGTAAAGCACGCTTCCCATATCTATGAAAGGAAAAATTGCTTTAATATCATTAAAACCTGCGCCATAGCGAAGTGCGTTGACTGAATATATAACCAAATCCAAAGGAAATATTTTATTTTCATTTTCGTTTTTCACAGTAAGTTGACACAATTCAGTTATACAATTAAATACATAGCTATCAATTTTTTCTTTATTCTCGAATAGATTATCCTTGCAAAAGTTAAAAATTGCCTTTGTAGTACCCAAATTTAAGAAAGTAGGTGTATGCCAACTATAATCTTTACCAAGATACTTAAAATTACTTGTCTTCTCGAATGCGTCGTCTATATCTACACCCAAATTACCTGCCTTGTTTTTAATACATTCAAATACTATCCTCCTTAAAAATGTTTCTAAACTGTGATCATTCTCTGAAAATTTATCTTCACGATGAATCTCGGTCAGCCCATTTTTATTGTTTATACTCTCTATCAATGCATTATTTAAAGCTTTATAAAGATCAACATTTTTTTCTTTATTTTTTAAAAACCCGCCTATATCATGAAAATTTTTTAACTTTGTTTTTTCTTCACTCATAATTTAAAACACTCCCTTTTAAAAATAAAAATAAAAACAAAAAAGCGCATTTTAGCAACAAAACACTGCACTTGACCAATTAAATTTTTTTTATTTACATTAAAAACAAATTTATTTAATGTAATATTTTTATTATAACACAAAAAATAATGCGTGTCAAGTATTTAAATTATTTTTTTGAAATCTGAGTGGGGGAAGGGATTATATTTTTAGCCAGATAAAAAACGATTATAGTAAAACTAAAAACTAATTTTTTTTTGGTAATAAAAACTAGTCAACATTCACATAAGATAAAAAAGGAAGAAAGTTGCTTAAATCCATATATTCCAAAAATAGTAATTATCTCTTGATGAACAGAGCTCACAAAGATGATAAAACTTTAGTTTTAGCCAAGGATTATTGGTTTGACGCAGTTGTTCCACCTAAAAAAAAATCGTAAGTCACCTTGGAGTTATGATAGACAATTTTATAAACAGCGCAATAATATCGAACGATATTTTCTGAGATTGAAACGTTTTAGAAAAGTTCTTGCTTGCTACGATAAACTTGATTCTATCTTTATTCCTTTTTTTTATTTTTGTTTTACGTTTCATGTGAATACTGTCTCATGATTGTCTCCGATTTTATAATTTTTTTTCGCACATAAAAAAGCAGACAAATAATTTGCCTGCTTTTTTTAAAAAGAGAGTATTGTAATTTAACATTCGGGTTATTTGGTATTATAGTACATATTTTTTAAATCGGAATTTGTCCCTTTATTGTATTTCGGCTTTTCGTGTCTAAGATCCAAATTCGGGATTATTTCTTCTTTTTTAAGTTCCATATATTCTATTTTTCGTACTGTATTGCACAGCCATTTTTGAGATAATCCCATTTTGCTAGCAAAAAAATTCCACTTTAATTTTATAGAATCCCACACGCCTTGGAACCAATTCAAAATTGACGATTCTAAAGCTTTTTTATCAATAAATTTATCAATCGCAGCTCTACACTGAAGAATGGAATCTAGGTATAACAATATATCTAACTTAGTTTTGTCATTAAAACTATTTACTAACCCGGAATAATTTTTTCCCTCTGTTTTACGAATACGATTATCCATCCACTCAACGAAAGTTAGCGCATCAAAAATATTTTCAGTTTGGTTGTTTTTGACCCAATCATCATATTGTCGTCGATATCCATCTAATTCTTCTTTATATTCATCTAGAGTTCGGTTACTGCATTTTTTTATTAGATCTTTCAGATCTTCTTTTGCAGCATTGACTTGATCTAAAAGTTTGTTTAAAACCTTTTTCTCAAAACTTAACGGTTCAACTTTTTTGATGCCATTCTCTTTTTTTGTCGACAATGAATTAATCAAAACACAAAAATTTAAAAACTGCGCTATTCTATCTAATCCGATGTAAAGCGGAAAAGTTGGAGAATTTATTGGTTGTCGATCAACTATACCCACAAAGTCATTGAATTTCACATTAACCATGTTTTTTTTGCGATAATCCAAAGCCAGTTTTAAAAATTTATTTGGATTTTCTTTGACCGAAAGATAAGGCATACAAACTTCAGCTATATTTCTCAGCGCAGGAATATATTTTTCATATTTTCCATTTTTCAATGAATCAAAATTTGGATTTCCGTTTTCATCAAATTGTATTTCTTTCCAAGCATTTTGAATTAATTCTAAATCAAAATAAATTGGCACTTGTGAACTTTTTGTGCCTTGTCTAAACGGATGATCACAAAATATATCCCGAAAAACATTTGTTTTTGCCAAACTTTCCGGTAAACCAATTTTTACTTTTTCTGATGGCTGACCCTTAGATATCTCAGCAAAATTTTTAAATTTATATACACTTTCTTCAAGTATGTCAACTTCAGAAAGATTCTTAACCACACGTTTACCATTTTCCGGTACAATTGCCATACGCTCACCCATTATAAATCACTCCTCTAAAATTAAAAAAAAATACTAAAACGTAACCGAAGTTACATTATAATTATAATCTTATATTATATTTTCTGTCAAGCAAAAATATTTATCTCACAAAAATAAATTTTTTACCAGGATTATTTTTTGACTCCATAAAATTTTTATAAACGATTTTGATGAAAGTAAAAAAATTTTAATTATTATCTCCGGTTTTATAATTTTTTTCGCACATAAAAAAAACAGACAAATAACTTGTCTGCTTTATATTTATTTACATAAAACAAATTTGTTTTATACCGCACGTTTTATTTTTTTATCGCGTATGCATTTCGTACAAACAGAAATTTTTTTTATGCTTCCATTGCAAGTAATCACTCTGACTTTTTTTACATTCGCATGCCAAGTTTTATTTGCGCGACGAGAAACTTGACTTCTGGTTATACTTATCGCATGACCTTTTAAATTATTTTTGCCGCAGATTTCGCATTTAGCCATAAAAAACACCTCCAAAAAATTTACTCCCCAAAAACCATTTTATCAATTGTTTTTTTTATTTTCAAGCTTAGCCTCTGATTTTTTATCTAAATAGCAATTTAAACAAACAGGTGTATATTCAACTTTACTGTCATTATCAATTACAACTTGCTCGCCATCAAAAATATTTTTTTTATTCACACTCAATAAATTCATGTTCGCAATACTTCCGCAAGAACAAATAGCTTTAACTCCAATTTCTTCAACACGATTCGCCAAAGCAAATAAATAACTGCTACCTTCAAATGGTTCGCCACGAAAATCTACTTTCAAACCAAAACAAATCACCGGAATATTTTTTTCATGTACCAAATTAGCAATTTTTTTAACCTGCGATTTATTTAAAAAATGTGCCTCGTCAATCATAATCACATCAATTTTTTTACCATCAACCAACGCATTAAAATCAAAATCATTATCAATTATAAAATCACATTTTCTTATAAACGTATTGTTATTTAATCTTGATTGCAAACTGTCGCCACATTTTGTGTCTATCATAGGCTTTCCGATTAAAACCGTTTTTTTGTTATCCTCATAATTTCTTGTAATCATCAAAAGCGTTGTTGTTTTCCCGCTGTTCATGACTCCATATTTAAAAATTAACTTTGCCACTTAAATTAACTCCTCTCTTTCTTTATTAATTTTTTATAAAAAGTATCGATAACCACTCCAATCGCATTATCTCCCGAAACATTGCAAGCTGTTCCAAAAGAATCTTGTGTAATATAAAGCGCAATCATAATCGCACATAACGGTCCGTTTGGATCGCCAAGTTTTTCTCCAAAAATCATGTGTAAAAATGGCAAAGCAGTCATAATTCCACCGCCCGGAGCTCCTGGCGCAGCTATCATTGCAACTCCTAAAACCATTATAAATGGCATAACACTTTTTAAATCAACTGGAATTTTATACATTAAACAAACTGCTGTCGCACAAGCTGTAATACTTATCATTGAACCGCATATATGTATATTTGCACATAACGGAACAATAAAATTTCTAATTTCTTCGCATACGCCATTTTTTTTTGTACACTCTAAATTTATTGGAATGGTTGCCGCAGATGATTGTGTACTTAATGCGGTTAAATATCCCGGAATTTGATTTTTCATTAAGCTAAATGGATTTTTTTTGCTCACAAAACCCGCAATCAAAAACTGAATAAATAAATAAATAAACTGCATGATAAGCACAACCAAAAATATTTTATATAAAACAGACAGAATTGCAAATGTTTTTCCCGAATATGTCATTTCAACAAAAGTTCCACAAATATATAATGGCAACAACGGCACGATTACAACTTTTAAAATTTTATTTATTATAATCGACAAATCTTTTACGGAATTATATAAACTCATGCCAATTTCTTTTCCTTTCATGGTTGAAAGACATAATCCTAAAATAAAAGCTAAAGTTACACTCGAAATCGTGTCCATTATTGGCGGAATTGTTTGATGAAAAAAAGCTGTTACTGCTAAATTTTCTGTCTGACGAATTTTTTCGACGAGCTCACTTGAAAGAAAACTGGGAAATAAATTATATGCGACCAAAAAAGACATGCTTCCACAAATTAAAGTCGAGCCATAAACTAATACAACAGTTAAAAATAATAATTTTCCTGCGCCGGCAGATAAATCTGCGATGCCAATCGTTACATACGACAAAATCATCAATGGAATCACAAATTTTAAAAACGAGCTAAAAAAACCTGAAAAAGTTACGACGGTTCGACAAATCCACAACGGCATAAATTTTCCAATCAATATTCCAAGCGCAACAGCAATTATTAATCTAAACATTAAACCGAATTTTCGTTTTTTCATGTTTTCCTCACCTCCAAAAAAAATTATTTTGATCATAACAAAAAATTTGACGTAAATGGTGTTAAAAAATAAATTTTGAAACAAAAATTTTATCTCTGTCTGAAAATCACAAGCGAAACAAATAATTAATTTAAACGCAAAAAAAAGACCGATTAATAAAATCACGGTCTTTTATTTTCCGATGACAAATTTTATTCAAACTAATTTTTATTTAAGCTATCTAAGTTATCGATATAACCTTGAACACCTTGAACATTTGTGTGCTCATCCAAAATTATTTTTTCGTCTTGTTTACTCACCATTAAATTCATGTTTTGTGTTTTGTCTAGCAAACTTGTTTTTCCGTCTTTATCATTTGTTTTTAAATTTGGTTTCTCTTGTTGAGAATTATTCTTTTTACATCTTTTAACACAACGATATACAAAAATAATTATTGGCGCTAATAAAGCAGATAAAATAAGTGGCTCTTTAAATACAAAAGTTAATATAACTATGGCAACAATCAAAGCGATTGCAAAATAAATACTCCAGTTAAGAAAACTTTCTTTTTGAGTTTGCTCTGTTGGTGAAATATCTTTTTGAGGATAAATTTGTGATTCAGTTGTTTTAATTTCATTTTTTATGTTAGCGATATTTTCGCTATCCACTTTATTGGTGAAAATATCTCCATCACTTATACCATTAGCTTTTTTATCACTATTCTTATCTTCTTCTTCCTTTTTTTTCTCTTCTTCTATTTTACTTATTTTACTTTCACTCTCTTTTTTTTCTTCTTTTTCCCATTTTGATAGAATTTCTTCAAGTTTATCTTGATCTTCTTCTTTAGTTTTACCTAAAATGCGCACACGTCCACTCAAATCAAATCTAAAACCACAATCTATTATTTTATTCGCTATTTCTTTCTTTGTCTCAAGACTATCATCAAAATATTTGAAAACAAAATTTAAGTCATAAGCGGCAATCAATTTTTTATTTCCATTGATTTTTTCAAGACACATCTTAATAAAATTTAATCTAATTTGTCTTTGTTCTTCTTTTAGCTCTTTTATCTCATCAATCTGTTTTTTATCATCAGAAATAAAATTTATGTTGTCATTTAAAATGATGGATCTTACAAAATTAAACAAATAACTTTGTTTCGTATCATCTTGTAAATTTTTGTCATTGATAAACAAATCGAGCATTCGTTCAACAACATTTAAACTTAAACTAAATTTATATCTTTTATAACCTATTTGTACCAGCAAACTATTCAAATATTTGGCATCATTAATATTTAAAAACAAACAATCGATTACTTTTTGATCCAATTTGACTGAGGTATTTTGTTGAATCATAATTTCACAAACTTCTCGGAGTTGATATTCTGTTCCTAGGTTATTTTTATTTTCCTCATTTTCGTTATTTAATTTATCGATCCATAATTTTAAAAAGCCAATTTGTTGCTCGGTTGTAAATTTATACTTTTTATTATTTGACGAATCGTCCAATTGAAATAATATTTTTGCGTAATTCCCTATATAATAATCACTAGACCGATCTATAATATGATCTAACATAGTTCCAAACAATTCACAAGTTATAAATTCTTTTTCATCTTCGTACTTTGCACAAAGTTCTTTTACTAAATCACAACACTGACTAAAATAATTCTTTCTATTGTCAAAGGCATCAAATTTAAACTTAAAAGTCTTAAAAATTGCTTTTATAACTTCATGGTTGTCTGATCTTATTTTAATCGTTTCATCTTTTAATTTTTTGGACATGATCTCAAATAAATTGTTTCCTTCAAAAATATTATAATAGTTGTAGTCTTTTTCTATATAATCATCCTTTTCTTTTGTATCCAATTTACCAAAACCAAAACAATCAAGTTGGTTATTTTCGTCCATTTTTATTGCGTTATTTTTTATCATAGCTTCTTTCATTATCTGTTTTGTCATTTGCTCTATATTTTCACATTTGTCGTTTATGTCATTTAACATATCAAAATCGCAGAGATACCTTATTTTCGTATTATCATATATTTCTGTTTTTAACAATTGCTCAATCGGAATAAGTTTCAGACATTGGTAATACAGTTGATTTAAAATATCTTTTTGGTACATTGTTTCATCAAACCAATGACCTCCCAAACGTTCAGCCAAACTCTTAATTAATGTTGTTCTGCTAAAAGTATTTGGTTTTATTTTTATATCCCTAAAATCATTTTCATACTCCGGTTTTATTTTTATTTCATTTACAATCATTCTATATTTATCATCATATTCACAATTATCAACTATCTGTTTTATCTCACAAAAATCACCAAGATTTTCTAAAGCAAAATGATGGGTATAAAAATTTCCATCTTCATCTTTATATTTAAATATTCCGAATTTCCAATAGCTGATGTAAAAACCTTTTTTTTTCAGATTCTTAATCAACTTTTCAAAATTGTCTTTGGGTTTCTCATTTAATAACAAAGTATTTTCTGGATATATAATTTTTTGTGTCCAATATTCTTTTAACACAGAGTTGGGCATAAATATTTCCTCAAAAGAACGAATTCCAACTTTTATAATTGAATTTAAATATTTACTTTGCCATTCATTCCCAATGTAATAATTTAAAATAGCTTCAAAATTTCTGTCAGCATTTTCGTTTTCTTTATCTAAGTATGGAAGAAGCATTCTATATGAAATCGGCGTTTTGTCATTAATTTCTTTTTCTCCCTCATACTTACTTTGCCATATTGCATCAAGATGATTTTTATTATTTTCAAGCAGGTCACCTATCGGTTTTAACTTATTGTAATCGATGCCATTTTGCATTTTAATTTTTTCTGTTTGTCTTAAAGAAATTTCTTTACCCAAATCTTTTGACCATTTTGTTTTTTCATTTTTAAATTCAACTTCAAATTCATCTTTTTTGTCTTTACAACTTTTACTTTCATAATTTTCATCTTCATCACTTTCATTAATTTTAGAATCACAACTGTTATAAATTTTAGAATCACAACTGTTATAACTGTTATTTACATTAATTTCATTAATTTTAAAATCATACTTTTTTAAATCATAAATTTTACTTTCACAACTAGCAATAAAACATGAACTTGTTTTTACCTCTTTATTTTTATCACTGCTGCTACAAAATTTAAACTCACAACTTTCTTTGCTATCATCATTTTCATTTTCCAATAAGTTTTTTACACAATTCAAAATTTCGTGTTTCATCTCATTAATACCATTGTCATTTTTATTTTTATCTACACAATTTTCTGTATCCAGCATTTTATCAAATAAAAAATTTAACGCATCTTCATTTGTTTTAAAATCAGAAATTGATTTAACAAATTCGTCACACAAAACATCAAACTTCAATTTTAAATCATTTGTTTTTACATAATCAGCCAAATTATCATTGTGATTTATCAATATCATATATAAAATTCTTGTCACAAACACTTGATATAAGAGTAAAACTTCTCTGCTTTGCAATTTAACTTCTTTTTTTAAAATGTATTTATTAAATTCTCCGTGCCACTCAACCTCATTAACAATTAGATTCATTTGCAAATCATTTATTACATAGCATCTCTCCCCTTTCTTGTATTCGACACACACATGAAAGATATTATATACAAGCTCATTCAAACTATAGTCAATATGTTCTTCTATAGAAATATTATTTTTTTTCTTTTGTTCAATTTTTTGTTTGTCGTCCTCTTTACTTTCTTTTGTTTGATTTGTTTGGACATCAACAAAATAAAACACGAGTTCACTTTCTTTATTTTTTATTTCCATAATATAAATCCAACTCCTAATACCGAAATTTTTGGTGATAAAAAAAACCGTTTGCTGTAAGTATAATCACTAAATTATTGTTTGTCAAGTAAAAAATAAAATTTTTATGACATTGATTTTATTACTAAAAATAAAAATTCACGATTGTCATGATTAATGGTGAACCAAAATTTTTCGTTTGTCAAGTAGCAAACAAAATTTTTTTTAAGTAGAGTAATTTTAGAAAAAGAAAAAATACACCTATAAAAAACGGGTGTATAATATCTAAAGCTTTTTGATTTCATCAAATAATTCTCTTTCAGCATAAATTTTTTCCCTATTTCCCAGCGTACAAATTTTTTTGGTTTTTAAATTCGCTTTTATTAATTTCGCTATATTTTTTAAATCATTTGCGCTCGTGTTTAAAATTTCACGGCGTATTTTTTTTTTGTCACTATTAAAATCTTTTTTTGCCAAAAATTTTATAAAACATAAATTTGCTCGATCAAATATTCCTTTTGTCCTATCAAAAATATTTATTGCGCTTATAATCGCTTTTTTTAAATAATTATTTTTATCTCCATCAAAATCAAAATTTAAAACAAAATCTGCTGCTGCTAAAAATTTTTTATAGCTTAAACCAATATTATTATCAGCATACGAATAAAAACAAATAGCATTATTTTTAAATCTGCAACCCGAATCATATGCTCCACTATTAATCCTTATTTCGCGCATTAAATAAATTTTATCCATAAAACTCTCAAAAACTTTGCTTGCCCCATTTGTTTCAAAATCATTTAAAAAAATTACAAGCCCATTTGTATTTACTCTCGCTAAATCAAAAAACGCTTGATTTTTTTTATAACTATCAAATTTATATTCACAACTTTTATTTTCTCTCTTTAATAAAATATTACTAAATATATTTATTTTCTTACCCGTGTCAAAAATTTTTATCAGCTTTTTTGTTTTATCATAAACCATATCAAAATTTTTTTTCTCACAAATTATATTCACAGCTAAATTTTCTTGTTTAAAAATTATTTTATACACATCTAAAATTTTATCTTTTAACTTACTTTTTTTATCTTTATCATCAAAATCACATATTATTTTTTTTATAAAATCATAAAACTCAAACCCATCAACAAAATCATGGCATTTAAATTCATCAAGCACATACGAAAAAACTTTTTTAATTACAAACTGTCTCGGTCTATTAATAAAATTATTTTTCATAATCATTAATTTTTGCTCGATTAATTTTTTTATCAAACTATCTTCGTCAAAATCTTTAATACTAAAAATTTCTCGCGCTATATCCATCACATCATCAATTTTATTTTCCATTAACTTTATTTTTAAACTCACAATAGGCATAAATTTTTTTTCTTCACATTCATACGTCCCAAAATTTAATTTTATCTTTCCAAGATTATTTAATATCTCTTGCATATTTTTATTCTGTTTTTTTTCCATTGCAACAAAAATTAAAATCTCACATAACAAACCCAAATAACATAAATTTTTTTCTTCAACACAATTAACTTTAAAAATAAAATCCAAATAAATAATCCCCGCTGTTTCCGATTCAAAATAAAAAATATTTTTTTCTTCGCACTTTTTTATTTCATCTATATTTTTTTCTTTAATCAAATTTAAATCTGCTAATCTAATCAAATTTATATTTTCTTCTTCTGTATTAACAAATTTTTTCATTCGCATTGCATTTTTAATATCCTGTTGTGAAATTTCAAAGCTGAACTTATTTTTACTATCAGGTATCAAACAAACAAATGCCGCATGATTATTATTTAATATATATTTATTTATTATCTCTCTAAAATAATTACCATTAATTTTTTTTCTTAAGCCGCTTAAAATTGCAAGCCTATTAATTTTTTCAAAAACATCTCCACCATATATCCAATTTTTTAAAATCAAAAAGTTTATTAACAATCCTTTTGGACGATTTTTATGAAATTCAGTTCTGATTTTAAATTCAAGATTATTTAAACAAGATTCAAGCAAAATTTTTTCTAGTCCCATATTATTTATTTTCATAAATATCTGCATCAGTATATCTTTAAATTTTTCCAGACTACCATTAAAATTTTCCGATAAAACCAAATAAGCTGGCTGATAAATTTCAGATTCAAAAATAGTTTTTATTAATGGCAAAAATCTTTTTAGTGGCGCACCAACAGTTTTTGTCAAATAAGAATTTAAAATCTCAAATGCCATTTCAAGTTCGGAATTTAAAATATTGCCGATAACAAATCCGCTACCAAAATATTTTTTATTTGCTCCACAATAATCATATGCTTTATGTTTTAAAGTCGGTGTTATAAGACTTTCTTGTTCACGAACAAAAAAAATTTCTTTTCTGTTATCTGTTTTTTTTAAGTAGCCGTCAAATAAATTTAAATACATATTTATATTTTTAATATCGCCATATAAATATAAAAAACAATTTTGTGCACAATAATATTTTTTATAAAACGAAATTATATCCTCATGATTTAATTTCAAAATTTCTTTTGGGCATCCCGCTGATTCATATCTATATGATACATTGCAAAATAATTCTTTATACAAAAAATATCTCATTTCACGAACCGGGTTTGAAAAACTTGATTTCATTTCACTGTAAACAATACCGTTTGCATTTATATTATCTCCCAAATTTTCATAATGCCATGCTTCATGCAAAAAAGTTTCGAGCCTTAATAATGGATTGAAAACACAATCTAAATATATATCGATTAATTTTATTAATTCCGGTTCATATAAACTTGCGACAGGATAAACAGTTTTATCTTGAAAAGTTATTGCATTCAAATAAGTGTACAAACACGACGAAGAAATTTCGGCAAAAACATCTTTCAACGGAAATTTTTTTGAGCCACATAAAATACAGTGTTCTAAAACGTGTGCAGTTCCTTTATCATCTTCAGGAAAAGTTTTAAATGCCACAGAAAAAACTTTGTTTGTATCATCATTTTTTATAAAAATTAATTCTGCGCCACTAACATGTTTATATAAATATCCAACGGAATCTATTTCAGGTAATTTTTTTTCTTCAGCTAAAAAAAAGTTATTCATATAAAAATTTCTCCTTTCGATAACACATATCACATATTTTATATTTTTTTTACCAACAAAAAAAATTATATGCCGAAGCATATAATTTCTTTTATCAAATTTTTTATTTTGGTATTTAAAACACATCATTATAAAAAAACCGTGAGAAGAAATTTTTAATTTCGATACAAACTAAACTTATGCAATTAATTTATTTTATAGCGGATATTAAATTATAGTTAGTTACTTTGCCACATATTCCAAAAAATTTTTTTCTTGAGCCAAAATAGCATATTCTTTGTCATCCAAAAATTTCGGTTTATAATCATCTTGAGGAAGAAGCTTTTTATTTGATTGAAATAAGAATTCTGCACCTTTTTTAAAGTGTTGTTTATAATTTATTTTGTTTTGATTTAATTGGTTTAGTTGCTCACGTTTTGGTATTAAGTCATTATCGAAAGATTCTAACCTCCGAATTTCTTTTCATTGATCATCTGTGGCTAGACACTGAGCATCGATACAACTCAAATAAAGAAAAAGTGGTATAAGTGAAATTGTGAGCATAAATTCAGAAACCAAGGCAAGACTAAGCATGAGGAATATCAAACAAACAATAGCAGATATAACAGCCACAATAATTGATAAACATCGCTTTCTTTTTGCTTCACAAGTATCAGCCTTCACACTACTACTCTTAAGTTTAGAAATCATTAATTCTAAACTTTTATTTTCCAAGTTTGACTCTAAAGAATTTTTCTAAATATTAGATACTGTCTACACGAAAAAACGAG
>CAMVHY010000002.1 GCA_947167415.1 uncultured Clostridia bacterium | reverse complement strand
AAGAAAGAATAAAAAATGTAATTTCTGAAGTGAAAAAGGCTGGAAACGTAATTTTGTTTATAGATGAAATTCATACGATTATTGGTGCTGGTGGAGCAGAAGGATCGATGGACGCTGCAAATATTTTAAAGCCATCACTTGCTCGAGGAGAATTGCAAATTATTGGTGCGACAACTATGACAGAATATCGCAAACATATAGAAAAAGATTCGGCGTTGGCACGAAGATTTCAGCCGATTGAAGTGAGCGAGCCAAATGAAGACGATGCAATTGAAATGCTTTTTGGTGTTCGCGACAAATATGAAGCTTTTCATAATGTAAAAATTACGGATAAAGCCATAGAAGCTGCTGTAAGACTTTCTAGTAGATATATAAATGACAGATTTTTGCCGGATAAAGCGATAGATTTAATAGATGAGGCTGCGTCGCATATTATTTTGCTAAAAAATACGATGCCGAGTGATTTAAAAAATTTAGAAATTAGATTAAAAGAGTTAGATAAAGAAAAAGAATCGGCTGTAAAATCAGAGGAATTTGAAAAAGCAGGGAAAATTAAGCAGGAACAAATCGAAATTAAAAATAAAATAGAAAAAGAAAAAAACGATTGGCAAAGTAATAATAATAAATCGCGTCAGGTCGTTGACGAAGAAGAAATCGCAAAAGTAATTTCGAATTGGACGGGAATTAATGTAAAGCAATTAAGACAAGATGAAGTTGAAAGATTAATGAACATGGAGAAAATTTTACATGAGAGAATAATTGGACAGAATGAAGCTGTAAATGCGATAAGTAGAGCTATTCGTCGAGGTAGATTAGGTTTGAAAAATCCAAAGAGGCCAACGGGATCTTTTTTGTTTTTAGGACCGACAGGTGTTGGAAAAACTGAATTGACTCGCACGTTAACAAAAGTTTTATTTGGCGATGAAAATGCAATGATAAGGATAGATATGTCGGAGTATATGGAAAAATATGATGTTGCAAAATTAATTGGAGCACCTCCGGGCTATGTCGGTCATGATGAAGGCGGGCAGTTGACTGAAAAGGTAAGAAGGAAGCCATATTCAGTTGTTTTGTTTGATGAAATTGAAAAAGCGCATCCTGATATATTTAATGTTTTGTTGCAGATTTTGGATGATGGGCGAGTTACTGATTCACAAGGAAGACTTGTTGACTTTAAAAATACTGTTATAGTCATGACATCGAATGTTGGAGCAAGAAATATTATTTCGCCAAAAAAATTAGGTTTTATGACTCAAGAAGATGTAAAAAAATCGTATGATGACATGAAAAAAAATGTTATGGGTGAGGTAAGGGAATTATTTAGACCGGAATTTTTAAATAGAATTGATGAAATAATTGTGTTTCATCCGATTGATCAAGATGGAGCGCAAAAAATTGCAAAGATTATGCTCGATGAAGTTAAATCTCGTGTGAAAGAAAGTTTGGAAACTGAAATTAATTTTAGTGATGAGTTAGTGAAATATATAGCAGAAAAAGGGTTTGATCAGAATTATGGTGCACGCCCGTTGAGAAGAACTGTTCAAACTGAAATAGAAGATATTTTGGCGGAAAAAATTTTGGATGGCGAAATTGATAAGTCTAAAAGAATTTTTGTTGATTATCGAGAGAAGAAAGTAATTTTTAGCAATGATTAATTTGTGGTTAAAAAAAATATTAAAAAGCCTGAGACTTTATAATCAGGCTTTTTTTATTTGTCAGTGCTTATTTCATTGAAATCAAAATCCATCAGAACCAATAATTATATCATTTGATTTGAAATTATTTTCTAGAGATTCGTTTGAATTATTATGACCTTTTAAAAAATAGTCAGGTGATTTGTATGGATGGAAATTTTTATTTATATATCCAGATATAGCCAGCGATTTATAGTCATTATGCAAATTTCTAGCCATCAATTTTTTACCTAAAACAATAAAAAACGGTACACCAATAATCACTATACTAAACAGCGCAGATACACAAACAAAAAATGTTAACCACCCAGTAGGTTCAATATCTTGTTTTAATACTTGACAACAAAGATCGGTATCATCTCTATCAAAATGTATTCCGCACTTATTGTTTTGATGTATCAGCAAATAATACCATACGCTACACTTTTGACCATTTTGAAGTTCGACTTTTTCATTGCCAAATTTTTTTTCAACCCCTGATGCAAATTCTTTAATATTAGAAACAGAATCAGGAGATAAATTATCACAAAACTCTTTAACGTTTTGATATTTTATCTCAAACAACTTATCTTTCTGTTCTTCGAAATCAGTAATTTCTGATTTACTATCACTTTTTTCAAGATCGTTGTTGCTTGTTTCAATTTCCTCCATATAAAATCACTCCATATATTTTCTCGATGTAAATTATAAAACAAACATATATAATCTGTCAAGTAATTTTTTTTAATTTTGATATCAGACTCGTTTAAAGGTGATTATAAACAAATGAGATTTGATATATCAAAAAATTAATTGGTTTTTTGATGGGCTTAAAATTTATGTAGAAAGAATTTGATAATAAAAATAGGAGATATAAAATTTTTGATAGGAAATTTGTAACGCCAAAAAGATTTTTGCTGATTATAATGATAATAAATTTGTTTTTTGTAAAAGTTAGCTTTTGGTAAAAAAAACATAAAAAAAAGCCTGCGACTACATACACTGCTTTTTTTTTATTTCTTAAAAAATTATTATTAACCAAACCGTTTTTTATCAATATTGCTCCTGCTGCTGCTTGTTTGAATTTGGAAATTTATTATTTGTTAACGTTTCGGTTAGTGACTCATCCAGATTTTTGAAAATCGAATCATTAACGGCATTTTTATTTTCTTGTTTATTATCTTGATTCAAAAGATTTTGTTTTGCTTGTTCTTCTTTTGCTTTCCTGGATTTTTGTTGATTATCTGTTACCAACTTATAAAAATTCTTAGCTTCATAAATACGAATTATACGACGTTTTACGTCGTTGTTATGCTGCTTTGCTGTTGTTACCTTATTATTCACTAAGTTATAAATCCATGAATCAATACGATCAAAACCAAAAAATGCCAATACATCACGAATAAATCCCAAAACATTAGTTGATTTAAACTCAACCCCAAGTAATTTACACCAACCTTCCCGAGTATTTAAATCAAAATCATCAAACGCGCCGACAGCACAATACCTTTTCAAATTACTTACGCAATCGTTTCTATCAAACCAATATTTTGGCAGGCACTTTAAAATCGGGTCATCTAGTTTTTTAATGGCTCCGGGTTTTATAGCTTGACGATATTCATAACTATAAAAAAAGCATTCTAATTCATTTGGTTCTATAAACTCAAATAATTGATTAAAATTCGAAACAGAATTAGTGCCAAAAGCATTAAAAACAATATCCATTGAACCGCCAACTGATTCTTTATTAATTTTTTTGTCCCCAAATTTATTTTTAAACCACGGAATAAATTCCGCTACGTTTAGTATAGATCCCTTGTGCACATTATAAAAAAAATCTTTGATACTCTTGTATTCTATGTTTGCCAAGTAATCTTTTTGCTTATCAAACGCAATAACACTTTTCGTATTTTTTAAGACTTCATCCGAAAGTACATTTGGATATTTGTTTTCGTTTCTCATTATGCTACGAAATTCAAAATCCAACCCAGTAAGCACAATACTTTTGCTAATCAGTGGATGATTAACGAGTTCATCGATATTATTAATTGCCTTTTCTGCAATTTTTTTCTTTTCGATTAATCCCGATATATCGAGTTCATAAGGAGGAAACTTTTCATCAAATCCATGCGTACCGTCGCAGTGGTTACTGTAGATAAAATTTTTAAACGGACTGATCTTTTTATAATATTCGGCCTTTGTTTTTTCATCCATTAACAGATTTTGTTTTTCTATTAACAGATTTTGTTTTTCATCAGCTAAAATTTGATTAAGTGACTGAATTGTACCTAAAAGCTCAATCAACTTATCTTGATTTTTAATATAACATGTATCTTGCTGGTCAGTTAAAACATTTTCATTCATATAAAATCACCTTTTATATTTTATTTTTAGAGAGACAAACTCAATGTCTTCAGGTTATCTTAAAATAAAAATATATAATCTGTCAAGTAATTTTTTTTTTATAATTTTGATATTAGATTCGTTTAAGTATAATTTTGTTTTACAAATAAAATCAAATGTTTGCTTTATTACAACTTATTCACAAAGAAACAATAAGCTTTTAATTTGTCTAAGAATGCTTATAAACAAATTAGCTTTGGTCTGTAAAAAAAATTAATTGGTCTTTTAACATGAGTATAATGCCGAACTATTTATGGATATGACATACAAAAAACGCCAAAATTATAATTGATAGATTTAAAATTTATGTGAAAAGATTTTGATAATAAAAATACGAGATATAAAATTTTTAATAGGAAATTTATAATGCCAAAAAGATTTCTGCTGATTATAATGATAATAAGTTTGTTTTTCAGAATCGTTTTTTGTCAATATTGATCCTGCTCCTGTTTGTTTGAACCTGGAGATTCATTATTTTTTAATGTGTTTAGTTAGAGCCTTGTCCAGATTTTTGAAAACTGAATTATACACTATCTAGAAAAATTTTTACTCGTTATGATAGGTTTGATTCTATTTTTATCTCTACCACTTCCATTGTTTTTATTTTTGATTTGCTTTTTATGTGAATATTGCCTAACTTTTGTAATGATTTTTGCGATGTCAGTGACATTTTTTATTTTTGTTTCGAGTTTGTTTAAGTAAAATAAAAAAACAAGACCGATGAAAAATAATTTTTGTCGGTCTTATTTTTTTTTGTTTTTTAATAACCGCCAAATATTTTTGCTGGATTTTTTGCTTGATAAAGTGCACCATCTGCATTTTTATATAAATTTTTGAAATCAATTCCTAGTTCAGGATAAATTGCAACGTTGCCAATATTTTTTGGCAAACAAAAAAATTAATACCAAACAGATAAAAATTTATACAATCGAATAAAAAAATAAATTATTGAGCTTGACAAACAATATTATATAGTATAAACTATGATTGTGCGGTTTTGGTAAAAGATCGAACATGAATTTAAAATTTTTTATTTTTGATTTTTAAAAAAGAAAGAGGGCGATAAATTATGGATAATAATTTAGATTATATACAAGGTCAATTTAATAAGATTGAAAAATATGAACAACTAACGCTTGAATTTGAAAATTGGTTTAAACAACTGGATTATGATCAAATAAAAAACGAAGAGTGGTATACAGAAATAGAAAGTGCTGTAATTAATCACTTGGCAAAAAGAAATTATTGTATTAAAGGTTCCAATTATCTCAATGGTTGGGAGATAAAAATTGAAGTTGAAAATATCTATAAAGAGTTGAAACTAATCAGTAATTTAGACGACTCAAAGTTTAAGCTGGTTGATACTGGAGCTAACACTGAAGACAAATGCCATGAAGCATCAGGTAATTATCAATATAATATTGATACAATTCGTCAACAATTATTTTCGGAAAAAGATGGAATAGATCAAACTTATCTAAATAATATTTTTAACAACGAATTGGACAATTTTAAAGGGAAAGATAAATACGATAAGCCTGCGAAATTTGTTTATGGGCAAACAAAAAATGTCGCAATAAAATACAAAGTTATCGGCTACTCAGATGAAGAGAGATGGTTTAAAGATAGTAATAAATTTAGAACAGAAATGTTTAAAATAGTAAAGCGGTTGGAGTCGTTTGAAGTAAAAGCAAAAAAAGATTTTTCAGATGAAAAAAACTTTGATATAGTTTCTACATGGGACATACAAGTTAATTTTTGGAACTTAATAAAAGCCAAGAATTTTGTTGCTGAATTGGAAGATTATTTTAAGGGCGATAATGAACAACGCAAGATCCACAAACTAAAAAAATTATTTTCATATATTCCTGAGAAATCTATAAACGCAACTAATCTGAGCCAAACGAATGGAAATCAAAATAGTGTTGCTTGGAGAAATATTATCTCAAAGTCAGACAATTCTATACCACAAAAAAATCGACCAACGATTTTTTTTTCTCTCGTCGAGTTTTATGGCAAAGGTTTTTTTGCTAAATTGCCTGAGGACGAAAAAAATTTTATACGAGAGTTTTATAAAGATAATTCTAAATTTAAATTAAGCGATCCGAGTATTATTGGAAACGTTGGTGATAAAAATAAACAAAATGAAATTTTGAATTCAAATACAAAAGTTATAAAAAAAAATCTTATCAATCAAAATTTGTCCACCAATAAAAATGAAATTTCGGAAACAAACCATGAATCAAAAAAAATTAAGAAAAGCTATACGAAAGCTAGGGTTGGCACTGTGATTTTAGGAATTTCTTTTGTGATTTCATTGATTTTAGCTTGGCAAATTAGTATTTATATTCTGATAGCCTCAGCGATTTTGTTGACCATGTTAATAGTTTATCTTATTGCGTTAAAAAAGAATGGTTTTGAATGCACAAAAATATTTTGTTGTTGTATGGATGTTGAAGACGAGCCACAAAAAGAAAATTCCAAAGATAATAATCTTAGCAATCCAAAATTAGATAAAGATAAAATGGACATTGGACAATAAAGTTTCGTTTTACATGCTAAAATAAAATCACGTCAAGGGAGTGATTTACGTGAAGCAAAATAAAAGAAAATTTTTGACATCAACGCTGTGTTTGGTTTTAGTTTTTGTAATGATTTTTGCGATGTCAGTGCCGTTTTTTATTTTTGTTTCAAGTTTGTTTAAATAAAATAAAAAAACAAGACCGATGGAAAATAATTTTTGTCGGCCTTATTTTTTTTTGTTTTTAAATAACCGCCAAATATCTTTGCCGGATTTTTTTGCTTGATAAAGTGCATCGTCTGCATTTTTATATAAACTTTTGAAATCAATTCCTGCTTCGGGATAAATTGCAACACCAACACTTGCCGATATAATACATTTTTTATTATTTTCAACTTCGCATTTAATATTTTTTATAATTTCCTGTGCTTTATTTTCAATAAAATTATCGTCTTCGATATTTTTTACAAAAATCATAAATTCGTCGCCGCCAAATCTTGCAATTATATCCGTCTTACGAAATATTTTTTTCAATTTATTTGCGATATCAATCAAAACTTTATCGCCTTTTAAATGTCCAAGATTATCATTTACACCTTTAAAATTATCTATGTCAAGCGCAAATAATACGCTCTCTTTATTTTTTCCGTCGCCAGATAAATATTCATCGATTAATTTTTGGCTTGTAATTTTATTATATAATCCCGTCAATAAATCTATTTCTGCGTTCACTTTTAATTTTTCTTGCTCGCTTTTTAAATCATTTATGTTTTTTATTTTTCCAACAGCTTTAATTAATTTTTTATTATCTGCTCTGTCATCAAAAATTAATTTTATAAACAAACTTATCCAAATAAATTCGTGTGATTTATTTTTCATTCTAAATTCTATTTCATAAAAATCTTTTTCTGCGCTCAAATTTTTTACCAAATCATATAAAATTTTTATATCGTCCTCATGAATTAATTTTTTATTAATCGCGTTTTCAGGAAAATTATTAACCGGCAAATCAAATCCAAGCATTTGATTAAAATTATCATCTGAGATAGCAAGTCCTGTTTTTAAATCAACTTCAAATATTAAACTATCTGATTCTTCGGCGATTAATTTATATTTTTCGTTACTGATTTTTAATTTATCCAAAATATTTTTTCGTTCGCTTATGTCAATTACGACACTATAAATATATTTGTCAATTATTTTTCCACGCTCAGCAATCCAAATAATTTGTCCGTTTTTTTCCTTTAATCTATAAGTGACATCAAAATTATTTTTTTCTTTTGTCTGCTCAACAATATTTTTTTTCAGCAAATTAATATCATCTAAAAAAATTATATTTACATACTTATCATCAAAAAAATTTTTTATTTCATCGCGCTCATAATTAATCAAATTTAAAAAACCATCGCTTATATAAACCAAATCAAAATCATTATTATTTATTCTTGTCAAAACTCCACCTGGAATATTCTCAATCAGTAAATTTAATTTTGCTCCAGTTCTTTTTATCTCAAACAAATATTTTTTATTTACAAAAATAATGTATCCCATCACAAAAATTACTGCGCTCAAATCTATAAACAACAACTTTTTTGTGTCGCGTAATATATTTTTTGCTTGTGCCTCCAAAATATCTTTTTCCATAATCGAAATTAAATACCAATTATTTATTTCATTTACTCCGACAGATTTATAATTTAAAAAATAATTTTCGTTTCCAATTTTAAATTCCAAAAAACCATCACTTTTATTTTTTAAATCAGTAATTATTTTCTTTTGATCATCTTTATTTTTAAATTCCAAATCAAAAATTTTGGCTAAAAAATTATTTTGTTCAGAATCAAACTTTATTTGATTTGTGTTTTTTAAAATTATTTCTCCTGTGTCATCCAAAAAATATTTTGCAATGCCTCTGTTTAATTCTTGATCAAAGAAACCGTCAAAACTTTTTAAATCACATTCTCCAAATAAAACTAAATTATCTTTTAAAACCATAATTACGATTTTGTCTTTTATTTCGCTGATAAAAAATTTATTTTCTACAAGCTTCTGATAATATTCTTCATTTTTGATTTGATTTATATTTTTTATTTCTATTTTTGAAAAACGTTTGTTGGTGGCAGCATTTAAATTTTTAATATTTTCATTTTCTAATTTTCGTTTTAAAATTTTTTTTCTAACGTCAATCTCTTTTTTAAAATCATTTATAGTTTGATTTGCATTTTGATTTAAAAAAACTTGTGCCGACTGAATTAATTTTTTGTCCAAATCAGTTACATAATCAAAAATAGAAAACATTATCAAAGACAAAACCAACAAACTCAAAATTATTATTTTTTTTGTTTCAGATTTAATCAAACTTTTTAATCCTCCGTTTTTTTTACGATTTTATAGCAAATAAAAAAATGATGTTTGAGAAAAAAACGGAATGCGAAGAAAAAGAATGAGTGTTTATAAACTTATTTCGAAGTGCAAGATTTTTATATTCGTATGCAAAAAAATAAAATATTTGACAAGTAATATTTTTAGTGATACAACCGAAATGTGTTTTGATAAACGCATTGTGACTAATACTTGGAGAGTTTGATATGAATGATAGTATGTTCTCAGATGAGAATAATTTTTTGATCAAAGGTTCATCTAATGTAAAAAAATATGATATGGAGCCGCAGATAATTGATTATGAAAGTAATAAGATTGTGTCTGATAAACTTTTTGAGCAAGAAAATAATGTAAAAGCAGAATATGCTAATCACTTTGATGCAAGTGAATTATCAGCACTGAAAAACAGTGCAAAAAATATTCAAACTATCCTTGCTACAGAAATAAAAAATGAGAGTGATGTTAAAAAAAAATTCATAGAAATACGATCAAATTACATTAAAATTTTAAAAATCTTAAATCGAAAGGTTAAAAAATTTGAATTTAGTGATCAAGAAAAAAGTAATTTGAGTGATTTTGAGGCAGCGGTGGTTGATCAATTTGAAAAAATTAAGCAGGCTATAATATTTTTTGAACGTGCAGACTGGGAGATAAAAAAAAACTGGGATTTGGATGTTGAAAATAAAACTTTGCTTAATTTGATAGATAGACAAAAAATTGAATTTAAATTGCCGCAGTTAAATGAAGTTGATCTTGAAAGTTTGGACGGCGCCGGTGGCTGTCTAAATGAAATAAAGTTTGTCCAAGGTACAGATGGAAAAAATTATGTATTAAAAAAAGATCCTTTCGTTGTCGAAAAAAAATCTATGAAATTTAATCCTTTGCCTCAAAGCTCTCGTCATAGACAAAATAAAAAAATTGGTGCGTATGGACATTTTGAAAGTAAAGGACAACAATTTATAGTTGATGGCGTCAGCAGGCAAAAAGGACAGCAAACTATTGCAAAAGCGTTAGGCTTAGATTGTATTGTCAAAACGGGAGAGTGTTTAGTAAACGGGGAAGTTTATACATATATGGAAGATGCAAAAAATTCAATGCCGGGCGATAAATATATCTATTATGGCAATCAAGTTTTATTTTGTTTAAATGATAATGAATGTAATGAAGCAGAAAATTTTATTAATAACAAAACGCTTACAGTAAAAGATAAAAGTGGTCAAAATTTAAATAAACTTAACGTAAATCAAAATATAAGCATGAAAGATTTTTTTGTGGCAAAGAAAGTTACCAAAAAAACTTTAATTGCGATGAGTGAGCTTAGTATTTTAGATTTTATTTGCGGGCAATTTGATAGACACAGCGGAAATTTTGCGCTACATTTCGACAAAGATGGAAATGCAAAATTTGTGGCTTTTGATAATGACAGTAATTTTCCAGTAAATCTAAGTGATTCTGAAATGAAACAGATACTTAAAGAAAAGGTTCCTATTGTACCAAAAAGTTTGATTTTAAAATTATTAATATTTGGTGCAACATATCAAGAAAATGTAAAACCTGATTTGGAAGCGCAAATTGGAAAAGTTGGTGATTTCGAAAATGGGCAAGATAGTTCGCTAGCGGTTAGAGAAACGGAAAAAAGAATAATTATGTTGTTTAATCATATTTTTAAATTTGGCGAGCCATGGACGACAATTGGTCAAATTGAAAAATTTTGCCCTGATCGTCTTGCAAACGTGTACAAGAAACTCCATCCTGACACAAATGAAAATGATTTGGAGAAAATTATTTCAGGGCTTAAGGATGCCATGTTAAATCTGGATAACAAGTCGCAACTAATGAACACATTAGATAGTGCATTAAAAAATACAAAGAGAAATTTTATTGATGACAATGAAATAACAGTAGAAGAACATGGAAGATTGTTTTTGCAACTAGAACCGGATGGCTGGTTTAAGTGGCTGTTGTATAAAATTTTTGATTATATAAAATACGTTTGTTATCAAAAGAAAGGAAATTTGCTTTCAGCTATGCATTGGCAAACAAGAAAATATTTGATTGAAAAGCAATTTCCAAAAGTTGATCAGGTACTTGTTTTAAAAGAAGAGAATAAAATTAAAAATTGTAAAGTAAAAAAAGATGACAAGAACAGTCCGAATGTGAATATAAATATGGAAAATATGGAACAAATATCGTATGGGATTGAAGCTAAAATTCACGTTTACGATACAAAAGTTAAAATTGATGATAGTTTTGATAATGGTAGTATGAAATAAAAAATGTGATTGGTTTTAACCCCAACCGCATTTTTTTTAATAAATCAAATTATAATTTTTTATCTGCGAGCTTTTTCATCCTAATTTAAAATATAAACTGTCAAATTTTTCCGTCCAAACCTTTTTGCGTCGCACAAATTATTAAAAAACAAATCTATTTTATTGCCTTTGATTGCTCCGCCTTTGTCAAGCGCTTTTGCATAACCATAACCTTCTACATATAAATCCGTTCCCAACGGAATAATTTTTGGATCGACGGCAACCGTTCCGTGTTTCACTTTTGTTCCCGTTGCTGTAATTCCATAATTTTTATCTCCGGGACGTTTTCCTGTACTTTCGAAACCGGCTGTATAAGCGCTGGCATTCATTTTTAAAACACTTTTTATTTTCCTATTTACGGATTTGCCCGTTCCCGTTTTAATAATTTTTTTAATCGGCTCTTTTATTATTTTTTCGGATTTAAAAGCCCGAGATATTTCTTGATTGTTAACAAAAACAACTTCTTCCGTAATAATTTTTTCGCCGTTTACGCCGTCTTGCACAATTTTTTCTTGTCCGCAATCTATATCATCACAGCTAACAATTTCTGTTTCAAACGGAATTTCTTCCGTCTTATCAATTAATTTTGTTTCATGCGAATAAAATTTTAAATCACGACAATTTCTTAACTTACATCCGCTTGCTTGCTCACAAATAAAATCTTTTTTATATTCGCTTTTTAAAATTTTTTTTAAATCAACTATTTCATCATTAAAGCCAACGTGAAAATAATTTTCTTCGTCATCAACAAAAACTTTTAACTTAAACGGATGTCCGATTTCAATGTTCATCCTGTTTAAAATTTCCGCATCCATTTTTTTATTAATATAATCTTGTTCGCTAAAATTTATTTTATTCTCGCATAAAAATTCCTTTACGGTCTCGCTGTTTGTCAAGTAATTTTTAACTATTCCGTTTTCGATCAAAAAAACATTTTTGCTCCTATTCTCGATCGCGTCAGCTTTTTCTCCAAAAGAAAAAATCGTTATAAATATAATCAAAGTTAACAAAAATTTCTTGCGCATATATAAATTTCACTCCCGATTTTTTTGACTGCTTTATTATATTAACATATGCTTAATATTTATGCAACATATTTATAAATTATTACGCAAAGGATATTTAAATTTAGCTTTTAATTTACACAAGCAAATAATAATTTTGGGGGTTCACGGTGAAAATTTTATTAACTATTTCTTACGACGGAACAAATTATTTTGGTTGGCAACGTCAAAAAAATGTAATAACTGTGCAACAAATTGTCGAAGAAAAACTATCTTTGTTGTTAAAAAAAGATATAAAAATAACTGGTGCAAGTCGCACGGATGCAAAAGTTCATGCTCTTGACCAGAAAGCAACTTTTAATATAGATTTTTGTCCGATCCCATTGGAAAAATTTCCGCTGGCAATAAATAATTTTTTGCCCAAAGACATAATTATTTTAAAAGCCGAGTGTATGCCAGAAAATTTTCATGTTCGTCATGACGTTTTTAAAAAAACTTATCGATATAAAATTTTAAATTCCGAATTTCCGATTCCGATTTATAACAATTATGTTTGGCACATAAAAAATAAATTAAATAAAAAAATGATTGTTGATGCGTTGCCATATTTTATTGGGACAAAAGATTTTAAAAGTTTTTGTTCGGCAGGAAGTTCCAGCAAATCGACGATACGTACGATTTATGATTTTAATGTTAATTTCTTGCGCGATTTTATTATTTTTGAAATCATTGGCAATGGATTTTTATATAATATGATCAGAATAATGATTTCAACGATTATTGATGCTGCGCTGGGAAAAATAAATTTATCTGATATTGATAAAATATTTGTGCAAAAAAAAAGAGTGGCAGGAATAAAAACCGCACCGCCACAAGGTTTAACTTTGATAAAAATAATTTATAAGCCAACACAATAAATTTTATTGAGAAAAAAATAAGATGCAATAAAGTAATATTTTTTTTATTTCCTATAAATAGATCTATTACGTTGTGATTTTCTCTTCAATTTCTTCTATTTGTTCTTGATTCGGACTTTCTTGATTTACTTTTAAATATTTATCAAAAATTTTCTTTTGATTTGTAAGTTTTTCTCTATATGTTTCTGATCGTTTTTTGCACTCCCGCAATTGTTCACGGGCATTGTCGTAAATAACACGCCTCCGCTTTCGACAAATTTTTTCATAACACAAAGGAATAGAAAGCCAAAGAATGGATGGGAACAAAATCATAAGAAAGAATGGCAAAGGTATAACAAGCGCGAGCCTAGCTAGCTCGGAAAATATCCAACTTGCTCCATATAACTGTGCAATAAACCAAACTCCTGTATATACGAACTCTATTAAAACCAATATTAGCACGATTATTGTCATGATTGTTGACCGCGCGTTCTCTGATATTTCTTGGTCGGATAACCATGCAATTTGATCCTCATAAAAAGAACAACTGCTGTCACGAGATTTAATCAATATATTTTCAATAAAATCCAGATTCATGTTTGGATTTTGATGTTGGTGTTGTGCAATTAATCTCACAGACTTACTCAAAAAAAATTTTGATATTTCATCGCGAGTTGATTTGCTTGTTATCGATCTGATTTTTTCATTTATCCTGTGACTTATTTCAATAATTGCAAGATAAAAATACTTATGTTGCTTATGTTCCAGTAAGTAATAGGCAAAATCATATACAGAATCTGAATCAAGAAAATCAAAATGAAAGCTAGATATTTCATCAGGATAATTCAGCAAAAAATCAAAACAGCATGATTTCAAATTTTTGAGATTTTCTGAGCCAATATTATTTACATCTGATATCAAATTAGGCATTTCATCTAGCACTTCTCGTGTTTCCAAATTTTTTTTAAGCTCTAAAATATTTTTTTTGCTGACTTCAATGTTATTTTTGAGATTGTTACAAGCTTTCTCAACTTCCAATATTTCTTTTTCTAAATTGTTTTTTTGCGTTTCAAATCCAAGTTTGCACATCGCACGTCGATATTCAACGCTTTCTGGACAATCTAATTTGATGCTTGTGGGAAGAAATTTTTCTTTTTCAGCATGATCATATTCTTCTTTGCAGCTTCTTAGTCCATCTCTTAAAATTTTGAGCTTATTTTCATTTACTGCCAATGCTTGTTGATTTTTCTCAAGAGCATCTCCTTCATCTTTTATATTTTTTTTAATCGTTTCTATAGTTTTATTTTCAACTTTACTAATTTCTTTGCGTATTTCACTTATAGCAAAAACATCGGTGTACTTAGAAAATAGCAGGGAATAGATTACATCTCTCGCATTTCTAGATTGATTTTTAAGTTCAGCTTGCAGTGCACAATATTTTTCGTTACTTATTATTTTGAGTTTATCCCAAAATGTTTTTGTTTCCAGTCTTGAATTGTTGGGAACAATATCAAAAATTTTTTCAACCCGTCTTTCCGACTTATTTTTCATCATATCCGTTACAATCTCTTCCCACTTGGTGAAGCCACGTGTCGAAACGTTGTAAAAGTCTCTCTTGGTAATTGACAAAATATCCACTAAAGCCATTGATAACATATGAGTCCTTAAATATAACTGAAAAAACGAATTAATCATTTCTGTATCAGGATTAAAATAAAATTTTTTTTGTTCTTCCGGTTTCTTATCCGAAGACAATCTATTGAAAGTCTTCAAATCGAAATCACAAACATCGTTAATGATATCACTAAGCGTTTTTACAACAACAGACCATTTTTTATTGACAGAGCGGTTAAAACAGCAAGCAAATAAATCGTTCAAATAGTCCATATAATCACTATACATACTACTTTTACGAAATACATCTGAATTAGCTACCCTAGCTTTTATATCTTTATTTGCGTCAATTAGACACAACATATCTTCTTTATTTAAAAATTGCATCACTGACTCCATAATGATTGAACGACTAATTATTTTCTCTTCAAAAAGCTTTGTTTTCGTTTTCTCAGATTTGTTACTTATTTTGCTACTTTTTCTCATGTGAAAACCTCCAACCATAGCTTATAATTTGTATTTTAGCATATAATAAAAATGTTGTCAAAATTTTTTAGTCAGCATCTAAACAAAATAAAAAAAACAAGTTATTTTTATATATTTATAAGCTATTGAAATTTATTTTGTGTATATGCTGTCTAAAGCTAACAGTCGCAAAATTTTTTAAATTTAAAATCAATATAAGCTTGAAAAAAAAATTTAATATGCTATAGTGAAATCTGCTCTACAAATATTTTTGTTTGGAAATAAATAATTGGAGGTTGTAAAACAAAATGTCTGAGCTAATAAAACAAATTGAAAGCGAGCAAATAAAAACCGACAGAAAAAATTTTAATGTTGGTGATACAATTAGAGTGCACGCGAAAATAATCGAAGGCACAAAAGAAAGAATTCAAGTTTTTGAAGGCATTGTAATTCGATTTCAAAACGGTGGCATAAATGAAATTTTTACAGTCAGAAAAATTTCTTGTGGCGTCGGTGTCGAAAAAAGTTGGCCGTTACATTCGCCAAAAATAACAAAAATCGAAGTTGTAAGAAAAGGTAAAGTTCGGCGAGCAAAATTATTTTATCTGCGTAATCGTGTTGGAAAAGCAGCTAAAGTAAAAGAAATTATCGGCAAAAAATAAAAGTGCTTTGGCAGCACTTTTTTTATTTACAAAAAAATTTATTTCACCAACAACAAAAGTAAAAATCAAAAACAAATTTTTAACTTAAAAGAATAATACTCTCGAAATTAATCTTTTTTACTCGCTCTGTAATCGTAAAAATATCATAAATCCAAAATATACCGCACAACCCTCCCGTCAAAAGTTTTAAAATTCCTATTCCGATATCACCAATCATAAATCTATCTATTCCAAGTCCGCCTAAAAAAACTGAAACTAATAAAATAATCGTCGGGGATTTCAAATCACACAAACAAATTCGCTCAAATTTATCTTTATCCATTTTTAATAATTTATTTTTCAAATAAATTAATTTTATGCTGGGGAAAAATTCGCGGTTTGACATAATATAATTTTCAACATCGGCCGGATCGACAATATTTATTTTTTTATCATTATTCATTTCATTATTTTGTTTTTGATCCGCATCCTTATCATTTAAAATAAAATCAGACTGCGAACTTTCGTTTAAATTTAAATTGCTTTCCGATTTATTATTTTTATCGTCATTTTGCATTTTTTTTATTAGTTACCGAATAAATTTATCGGCAACATCCTCCTTTTTTATTTTAAAATCATTTTATCAAAATCAGATACTTTAATGCATATTTTTTTATTCACTTTATCACTTTTTTCTTTTTGGTCGGTCTATTTTTATTTTATGTGAATACTACCTAGTTTCCATTTTGCATCACTTATATCAAATTTACGATACGTTTTTTTTATGTCTATTTTTCTCCCGTTTTTTATTTTTCTCCATTATATTTTACCTTATAGTTTATTCCTCTTTTTTATCTCTGTTGTGTAGACAGTGTCTAGGCAGCGTTCACATAAAAAGCAAATCAAAAATAAAAGCAAGAGAGATGGTAGAAATAA
>CAMVHY010000001.1 GCA_947167415.1 uncultured Clostridia bacterium | reverse complement strand
GTAAAAATTGATCAATGTAACATCTTTTTATCGAATCTTTAACTTCTTGGTTTTGACATTTATTTTTATTCAAAACGGTTTCTAAATCTACAAAAAAGTCTCGTGGACCAAAGTTGTCTCTGTCTAGTTTTATTATTATTTCTTTTACAATGTATTTATCGATGTTATATAAATCCGCAATACATTCTAATTTCATTTCATTAGTCTTTATTTTTTCTTCCTCTTCCTTTGTTAAAACATGTTGTTTCTTATTTTGGTTCTTCGTTTGATTTTTTATACCCAACATTTCGTTAATTTCTTCGTCTGTTCGATAATCACCATAATTGATTTCTTTCCCTTGATTAGCATTTTTTTTCTTGTTTGCGATCATTTCTTTTTTTATGTTGTTGTTTTTAACGTCATTTTTGCTCTTAATATCAATTTGATTTTCGTTTGTATTTTTATCATTTTTTTTATTATCCGTATTTGTATTTACTTTTACTTCGTCGATATTCTCACTCATTTCATTAATTTTTATTTCTGAGTTTAAAAATTGTTCGCTAATGCCAGGTAACTTTCTAACAATTTTCCTCGAGTCAAGAATTTCGATTTTATTCGTTTGTGTTTCATCTGTTTTTTTCTGTGACATATCTTCTTTTTTGACATCTTCGTTCTTACTGTTAACTTGGTTTTTATTTTCATTCTTATTATTTTCTACGATTTCATTTTTAGTTTCTTCGGGTAAGTTAAATTTGTTACGTAAAAAATCAAACACGAAACTATCCATAATTTCTTTACCCAAATCATTTATAACATTAACGTTTATATCTTTTTCTTGTCTTGAAAAAAAATCGTTCGAATTAGTTTCAAGTATTTCTAAACAAATATCAAAATAGTCTTTATTATCAAATTCATATTCTGTATTCGTTTCTTTAAGCAATTTATTAATATTATCTATTTCACTCAAAACAAACTGCAATACCGTTTCATCATTATTTTGGGCCCCAAAATTTTTGCGTTTCATGCCTTTTGTTTTCGCAACAAATGTCTTTATAAATACATTTTTAAACTTATCCAAATCAAAATTTTTATTATCCTTTACGCTCTCAAAAAATGCTATAAAAATTGTTGCAAAATCTCTAGCTGTCAAAGTTGTTATCTGTAAATAATTTCCCAATAGCTGATTCAACAAAACACTCATTACAAAATCAGATTTTATATTTTTAAAGAGATAAACCAAAGTTTCATTTTGTAAAGTATCTTTTAGGTCATCAACGATTGAAAGATCATCAACATCTCTGGTAGAATCCGCCAACATTTTTTGTTTCAAAAAAGTTACGAGTTGCATGAAAAAACCTTGATCAATACGATCAGTAAACCAAAATAAATGAGTAAATAATTTTTGCAAATCAATAGATCTAACTTTATCTTCATTATCTTTATTTTTATCCAAATAATCTTTTATTATGTTTAAATCTTGTGCAATAGTTTTTATTACTTTTGTCTGTGATATTTGTTTGTCGGTAAGCTTAAATTTTTTATTTTCCAATTGAATCTCTTTTCCGTTAAGTAAATTTTTCACTTCCTTATTTTTATCTTTTACTATTTTATTTTTACCTTCCAATAGATCCGCTAGATCCGCTAAAGTGAACGTCTTTAATTTTTTGTCAGCTATTAAATCATCAATAAAAATGCTATAATCGCCATAACGATAGTCTGATTTGATTTTACTCAACCAATCACCGCTAAAATTCCATTCAATAGGCAAATTAATAATATTCATAAAAAACACTGTATCAATTGCAGCATTCATAAAACTCTCAAGTATTTTTTCATCAGTGCCTAATAATTTATTAATTTCTTCTTTATCTCGTGAAACACCATTTTTATCAAAAAACAATCTAGATATAACCGGGTCATTGTTTATTTTGTCTAGGTCATTTAATTTTTTGTTACTTATATACCCGGCAATCAAATTTTGTACAAAATCAGGTACGATTATATTCTTCGGATCTGTTCTATCGAGACATCCTCCACCAATATCCATATAGAGAAAATCTATAAATTGTTCACACAAACAACTACAACCGTTATCAGATATGTTTTCCTGTAAAACTCGATATTTTATATAGTTATCAAAGTGTCTGATACTTAACAAACAACCAGGTAAAACTCCAGATTTCAACATCTGATTGATTTGTGTGAAAGAAAAACAGAGCTTTGTATTATCAACAACTTCTTGATCCACAGTGCCATTTTTATGACGTACATCTCCATTGGCAAAATCAATCACACTTCCGCTTGTATATTCACCAACCAGATAATGTGTAATATTTTCCACAGCTTGATCGGAAAAAAATTTATCTATTTTTATTTTTATGCTTTTCTTGTTGTTATTTGTTGTCTTATTGAAATTACTGACCATCCTACTTATAAATAATAAAAATGAACTCTTCTTCATTTCAAATTTATTTTTACCCAAAAAACTGGGTTTTAATTTCTTTTGTTCGATTATCTCTGATAACACAGATTGTCTTATCTGAGAGTTACTCATTAATAAGTCTCTTACTTCTTGTGGTAATAAACCATTTTTGTAGTCAAAAGTTTTATTAAATTCATTGCTGACTTCATTGACAATATCTTGATTTGTTACATATTTTTTATTGCTTATATAATCCTTAGTCACATTCCCAGGTTTGGGTTTTAATAAATTTTTAGCAAGCAAAGCTTGATAATTATCTACGATGTTTTTTATATCTTTTAAAATCTGTTCCAATTTAACTTTGTCAACTTCGATCTTTGCGTTACCGAAACTTGAGTTCAATAATGATGTTCGCATATTTTCATCATCTGCTTTTAATAAATTCATTGCCAAATTATCGTCTATTTCTATGCGAGCACAAAAATAAATACTATTCTTGATTTGATTGCGATAGGTTCTTTCATCGACATTAACGGTGTTCATATTATTGTTATTGATTTTTGTTGTTTGTGTTTGTGATGGATATATAAATTTTTTTATCGCATCGTATGTAGATTTGATTTGTTTAGCATCATCTACCCCCATCTGTGAAAGTAACTCTAACACCTGTGTTTCAAGTTCGTTGGCACTAACTTCTAATAATTTTCGTATATTTTCATCCTCTATAAAACCTCGGATATTTCCTGGTATCGCATCTCGTATTTTCTTTATCTTTGTCTGATCTTCTAAACTAATGGCAGTTGTATTGTTGTTATTGATTTTTGTTGTTTGTATTTGTGATGGATATATAATTTCTTTTATCCTATTGCATGTTTGGCTAATATCAGTCAATTTAGAATTTAAAAGTAAAAGTGTTATCTGTGTTTCAAGCTCATTGATGCCAAGATTTAATAAATCTTGTATCTCTTTAAGTTCTACTTTATTCCGAATATCTTCCGGCAACGCCTCTCGTATACTTATTATTTTTAATTGATCTTCTTCAGAAATATTCGATCCATAAAATCCATCCATAGGACACACCTCATAAATTTTTTATTAGCTACTTTAAGTACATTTTAATTTTGACAAATTATTGCCTGTAAATCAATATTACAAAAATAATTTTATTAATAAAGAATAACAACTTTAATGAATTTGAAATCAAATGTCGAACATTTTATAAACAAAAAAATAACGTCATTCAACCCTCCCTAATATTAATTCTAAAACAAAATTTTTTATTTGTCAAGAGGTAATCAAAATTTTTTTATCAGTTTTACATATATATAAATATTTCTTGATGGCTAAAAATTTTTATTCTATTGATTCGTTGTTATTTAGATTTTAATTTGTGCTCTTGAATTATGGTTTATATCCGAAAAAATATTTTTTATAAATAAATAATACTTATATTTAAACGTGGTTTTTATGACATAATATAAAAAAATTTAATTGTCAAAAAAAATATTTTTAAATAAAATGGGTATGCAAAAAAAAATTTTTTATGAGGGAAAAATTATGAATGAGCAAAATAATATTCCAGAGAAAATAAAAATTCGTGGTGCGCGAGTACATAACTTAAAAAATATTAACCTTGATGTTCCATTAAATAAAATTGTTGGGATAGCAGGAATTTCCGGTTCAGGAAAATCTTCGTTGGCACTAGGAATTTTATATGCGGAAGGATCACGTCGTTATCTTGAATCGCTTTCGACATATACGCGCCGTCGTATGACTCAAGCAACAAAAGCAAATCTTGATGAAATAAAATATATTCCTGCTGCAATTGCTTTGCATCAAAGACCAAATGTTCCGGGAATTAGATCAACTTTTGGAACGTCGACGGAATTATTAAATATTTTGCGCTTAATATATTCCCGTTTAGCAAGTCATTGTTGTCCGAATAAACATTATTTAAAACCGAGTATTTTAGTTGCGTGGGGAAAAGAATTAATTTGTCCGGAATGTGATGCGCATTTTTATGCTCCAAGCGCTGAAGAAATGGCTTTTAATAGCCAAGGAGCGTGTGAATTTTGTAATGGAACTGGTATGACTTATAAAGTTGACATCGAAAAACTTGTGCCGGATAAAAATTTAACGATTGAACAAGGTGCAGTTGCTCCATGGAATTCTTTAATGTGGTCTTTAATGACAGATGTTTGTCGCGAAATGGGTGTTAGAACAGATATTCCGTTTTATATGTTGACAGAAAAAGAAAAAAATATTGTTTATAACGGGCCGGCAGAAAAAAAACATATTTTATATAAAGCAAAAAATTCTAATATTGCTGGGGAAATGGATTTTACTTATTACAACGCGATTTATACAGTCGAAAATGCTTTGGCAAAAGTTAAAGATGAAAAAGGAATGAAGCGCGTTGAAAAATTTTTAAAGCAAGATATTTGTCCAAAGTGTAATGGAACAAGATTTTCTGAAAAAGCTCGCAGCCCAAAAATAAAAAATCTTTCGATTGATAAAGCGTGCAAAATGTCTCTTTCGGAAATAATAAATTGGATTGATGAGATTCCCAAAAGTTTGCCGGATGAAATGAATTTGATGGCAAAAAATCTTTGCGCCAATTTTTTTGATGTTGCAAGACCGTTAATAAATTTGGGTTTAGGTTATATTTCTTTGGATCGATCGTCTTCGACACTTTCGACCGGAGAATTACAAAGGATTCAAATTGCACGCGCGGTTCGAAATCAGACAACAGGAATTTTATATGTTTTAGACGAGCCAACAATTGGTTTACATCCTGCAAATATTTCAGGCTTGAATTTGATAATTAAGGATTTAATTCGTGATGGGAATTCGATTGTTTTGGTTGATCATGATACGCAAATATTAAAAGAATGTGATTGGATAATTGAAATGGGACCGGAAGCAGGAAAAAACGGCGGCGAAGTTATTTCTCAGGGAACACTTGAAAATATAAAAAAAGATAAAAAATCGCGGATAGGAAAATTTTTTTTGGATGAAAGTAAATTTATAGAAAAAAGTATAACGGAAGAAAAAATTTTTGAGCACGGAGAAATTTATTTATCGATTGGAAAAATATACACGGTTAAGCCAATGAAAGTTAAAATTCCAAAAGAAAAATTAACTGTTGTGACAGGAGTTTCTGGTTCAGGAAAAACAACTTTAATATTAGAAAGTCTTGTGCCGGCAATAAAAAATTTGAGCGAGAAAAAAAAATTACCTGAGCATGTTTTTGAAATTATGGCGCCCGGAATAAATAAAATAAAATTAATTGATGCGACACCAATCGGAATTAATATAAGATCAACGATTGCAACATATGCAAATATTCATGATGAGCTAAGAAAAATTTATGCGCGTGTTGATAAATATAAAGCAGGAGATTTTTCTTATAATACAGGAATTTTAAGATGTGAAAATTGTGATGGAACAGGAATTATAAAATTAGATGTGCAATTTTTGCCAGATGTCGAAATAATTTGTCCAGAATGTAATGGGTCGAGGTATAAAAAAGATGCTTATAAAATTATTTATAAAAATAAAAAGGGTGTAGAAAAATCTTTGCCGGAAATAATGTCAATGGAAATAAATTCGGCGTTAGATTTTTTTTGTGATGAAAAAAATATTTTTAGCCGCTTAAAAGTTTTGCAGGAACTTGGATTAGGATATTTAACTTTGGGAGAAAGCACGCCAAGTTTATCCGGAGGCGAAGCACAAAGATTAAAATTATCGAATGAAATAAATAAAACGCAGAGCGATAGTATTTTTGTATTTGATGAGCCGACGATTGGATTACATCCGTTGGATACAAAAAAATTAATTGACGTTTTTGAAGTGTTAATTAAAAACAAAGCAACGATTGTGGTAATCGAACATGATTTGGATTTTATAAGAAATGCAGATTATATAATTGATATTGGACCGGGCGGAGGAAAATCAGGTGGTGAAATTGTTGCGGTTGGTCCGCCAGATTTAATTAAAAAAAATAAAAATAGCATCACGGGAAAATTTATTTAATATGTTTGATTTTATAAAAGATAAAGCTAAAAAATTTTGGCTTTATTTTTTTTTATGGTAAAACAATTTATGAGGAAATTAATTTTTATAAAAAAATTTAAATTAGCTCTTGACAAATAAAAAATTTTGTTTTAAAATTAATATCGGGGAGTGAGAAAAGACGTCGCGTAAAAAAGACGTCATTTTTTTTGATAAGTATTTTTTTATAAAAAAGGGCGAGGGTAAAAATGAGTGAAGACGCGAAAAAAATAAATGTGACTGTAAGACAGCTGACTGGCAAATCACTTTCAGTAGATCTGAATCCTAGCGACACTGTCAAGGATCTTGCAAAAAAAATAATAAACACAAAATCATTTTGTAACGTCAAGAGTTTGAGGAAAAACAATGTGATAGGATTCGAATTAATGTTTTATACCAAAGTTATAACCAGTAGCACTGAAATAAATAAAAAGATTTCAGAATTCAGTTTCAATAATAAGCAGAGCATAGCAGTTGTTATTAGATATGTTGTGTTTGGGCCCGGCGCAGATCCAGAATCAATCGGGGAATCTGCAGTTTTGTTTGACAATATTCTACAAGAATTAAAATCAAAAGAACAAAACGAAAAAATAGAAAGTAAGCAATCGTCGTGGCCGTGGCAAAGAATAATAATTGGTGTAATTGATTTACTTTTATTAGCGGCTGCAGGGGCTACTTTTTTACTGAATTTTCATCTTGCGGTTCTGATTGTTTTGGTTGCTTTATTTGTTATTGACGCTATTTTATTTTTCGGATGGAATACAATCTTGCCAAAAAATTGTTTGATAAAAATGGATTTGAACACTAATCTTTATAAAGAGGCAAATGAAGATAAAGAAAAAGAAGAAATACAAGAGGAAAATCTAGAGCCAAAAAAAGGGCAAGAAAAATAATAATGAAAGGTAAAGTTCGAATTAATAAAACAAAAGAAAACAAAGAAATTTTACTGTAAGTAGCTTTTTGACCATCTACTAAATTTCATATGAATTGTGTGCCATCGTACATGTTTTTTTGTTAAGTTTTCCATTTGCAACCATTTTTATTATATAAAGCATTGCAGGCATGAATTTGTGGTTTGATGTCTTTGCTGATTTGCTTGCTATCGGCATTAGTTTTTCTAGCTCCTTATATTGTGTTTTTGTAAGTTTTATTTCTCTATCTTATTACTTTTTCTCTTTGCTCAATATATTTTTATTTTATGTGAACGCTACCTAATTGATAATATGATTTCTTACGCTGTCTTTTTTTGCTTAAAAAAGCTATTTTTCCCCCGAAGTATTATATTTCGAGAAAATAATATTTCCGTTTTCATCAATCGAATAAAACAAATTTAAATATTTTTGGAAAAATGAAATTGGTGCATAAGATCTATCATTTTTTATTATGACTTGACTTTCCAATGTTTTTGGCATTTCTTTATTTTTTATATAAAAATTTTTGTTAGCAAAAGCTAAAACAGATAAATTATCATCCAAAATTTGAACAAAATTATTTGTCTGATTAAAACTTATTTTAAAATCGAACGCCTCACAAATCTCACGTATCCCAATCATTTTTATATCATATGGTTTTACAAGATAATAATTTTTTTTGCTCACAAATTTATTTTTTATATCTAAAATTTTAATTTGAAACGTCTCAATATTTTTTATTCCCGGTGCCAATTCATAAGGATTAAAAAAAATACTAACTTCATCTCCATTTACATAAAAGTTTTTATATTCGTCATTTATACCCAAAAAATTTATATTATATTTTTCTGGCGATTGAATTGTGTCGTCTTTAATAATTTTGTTGATTATGTCGATCGCATTTGTACCCAAAATATTTTTTATTGATAAAAAATCACATGATTTTATATTAAAATTTATTGTGTCGAGATAATTAATTTTTTCTTGTAAGGAAAAATAAATTAAAATAGAAATAATATTTTTGCTGGCTTTTATTTTATACGAAGTTGTTGCGAATTTAATTTTTTGCGAAGAAAAAAATTCTGATTTCTGTTTTAGTATACCGTTTATTTTTTGATTTATTTGTTTCTCAAAGACATTATTTTTAAATTTATTTATTACCGGTATTTCGCCTTTAATTTCAATATTTTCTTCTTTCAAATCAATTGGTTTTGATTCAATAAAATCAAAATTATAATTTGAGTTATTTCCGGCAAAAACTTTTATTTGTAAACTGAAAATTAAAATCAAAACACACAAAATTAATTTTTTAAGCTTATTCATTTTTATCACCGTCACTTTTCTATCGTTTTTATTTTAGCTTATAAATATGTAAAAATAATGACAAAATCATTAAAAATAATTTAAACATGAATTAAATTATAAGCGCGTTTAAGTTTTTTTGTTGTAAACTATAAATGTAAAGCAAGGGGATATGAATGAAAAATTTTTATACATCCGGATTACGTGGTAGCGTTTTAGAAGATTTAATTAATTACACAAATAAAGCTTATAGGGAAAAAGAAATTGCCGTGATAGAAAAAATTCCAACTCCAATAAAACCAGTGGAATTGGATAAAAAAAAGCGTAACATCTCGCGAGCATATTTTGAAAAAAAAAGTAGCGTGGATTATATCGGAGTTGCTCAAGGAATTCCAATTTGTTTTGATGCAAAAGAAACACGTCAAAAAAGTTTGCCACTTAAAAATATTCACGAACATCAAATTAATTTCATGGAAAGCTTTGAAAAACAACAAGGTGTATCCTTTTTGATTGTTCATTTTTTGTTCAACAATACATATTTTTTGCTACCATTTAAAATTTTAAAACAAGCTTGGCTTGAATCAAAATACAGTCGAAAATCAATTCCATATAAGAAGTTTGAATACGAAATTATTTTATCGAGCAATTTTATTTTGGATTATCTAAACGTTTTAAATACGGTCAGGCAAAAAAATCATGAGTAAGCAAAAAATTAATTCAAGTTAATCAAACTAATAATACGTCTTAATGGAATAATTGTGTTAAGATAGACATATATGACTAAAAAATTTTTAGTGCACCCAAAATTTGATTAAGATAAAGTTTAGCTTACGTTAGTCTCAATTTAAATTTATTATTGTGATTATAAGCGATTCAAACGAAAATTTTTTGCTGGTCAAATATAGTTCGACGTATCATGGAGTTTTGTTCACATTTTAGTATTTATTGGATTTTAATTGTCATTATTTTGTTTTTCCATTTGGGAAATTATCATATGTATAGAATCCAAATTACAGAATAAATTATTTGTAGCCGATTTTTAACATACAAAAAAATACTTGACAAACATTTTTTTTATGATACACTGGACAGGTGTTTTTATATTTGCCGTTGTGATGGAATTGGTAGACGTAGTGGACTCAAAATCCACCGGTGGCGACACCGTGCCGGTTCGAGTCCGGTCAACGGCAGTTTTTATTATTTTTTGTACCGTATTCGCTTTCATATTTTTGTTTATTTGAAAACGATTAATTTCGGAGGTGTTTTCATGGGTCAAAACAATGATAAAATGGAAAATTCAAGTGTTTTGACACAACATGATGAATCTGAAATTTTAGATGCAGCACCGTCTGTGAAGTCACAGTTTATGAAATTGGCATCTGAAGTTCACTAGGATATTACAAATCTAAGGAAGGATAAGAGTAATTTATAAGGCAGCTCTAATGACGGACAGTATTTGTTCAAGAATAGTCCAGCAGTTAGAAGGTTGGTTGCTTTTTTGGCGGTTGCTGATCTTAGCAAAATAGAATTGTCGGATATCAAATTAGGTAATAAGGCAAAAGTTTTACTGGCAATAGTTTTGCAACCGCAGATGAGTACATGTTTGCCCAAGGATATGAAATTTGAATTTGCAAATGATGCTGATGATAGTACTACTGATGTTGGATATAAGAAAAAAAGTGGTCAAAACGTTGTTTATTATAATAGTGAAGGGACGTTTCATTCTTCTGCTGCTTTGCTCGAAGATTCAACAGAACAAGTTATTAAAATCTTAGATGACGTGATTAGTGCGATGAGAAAAGTTTTAAAAACTGAAAAATTGGGAAGTCAACAATTTGTAAAATCAGGGGAAGTTCAAGATCTCACTTTCCTCGATTCTGAAATAAAAAAAAATATAGAGGATGTTTTGCATACATGTTTAGAAAAAAAAGGTGTAGTGGACAAAGACAAAGAAAGTTTTAGTGACAAGCTTAAAAATGCTTTTATGGTATTTATCAATTTTTGGAAGTTTGACAAGCGAAAAAAACAACAAAAGCCTCTTAAATTAGGTTTGGATGTATGACGTGGAGCTGAAGTTTTGTTTGGCTTTTTTAAAAATCAAAATAACAGTCAAACTAATACTAAAAAAAACTAGAGAAGAAGATGAAATAACATAACAGTAGTAGCTATTTTTAAATTGCGTGAATAAAAATTAAAGTTGTGAAGAATATAAAATAACTCCTAGAAATTTGGGAGTTTTTTTATATCAGAAGATTTTTAAGCGACTCTCAAACCTTATTAAAATCTAAGTCATCACTATTAAAATCTAAGTCATCACTAATTTTTAATTGTAATCTGTTTGTTAAATCTAAACTAAAAATGCCAGACAAAGATTTTGCATCGATAATATATTTTTTAGATACCAAACGACATTTAGATTTACATAATGCCATTATATCGGTAAATTTTTTTATTTTTTTAAGCGAATCTAATTTTATGATTATGTAGCGTTCACATAAAAAGTAAATCAAAAGTAAAAGCGAGATAAATAGTAGATATGAAAACATAATCGTGAGTAAAAACTTTTCTAAACCATTTCAATCTCAAAAAATATTGTTAGATATTATTTCGTTGTTTATAAGATGACATATCATAATTACGACTTTTTTATGTAAAACAACTGTAAAAAAGCCGTAAACTTTGGCTGAATCTAGATTTTTATTACCTTTATGATCTCTAACAATTATTATTTTTAAAATACATAGATTTAACTAATTGTATCGTTTTTTAACCATATTGTATATTAAATTTTATGTAGACTGTAGGCTAGTTTTTATATTTTTTTGGTAGTATCCTCCATTTGCGACCATTCTCTATTATATAAAGCATTGTGCTCTTGTAAGTTTTACATCTCCATTTTACCACTTTTTTTGGGTCAATTTATTTTTATTTTATGTGAACGCTGTCTAGTATCATTGAACCATATGAAGTTCTTTAATTTACTTTTACTGATTTCTAAAAAAAGCAGATTGATTTCATGTCAGTCTGCTTTTTTCTTTTTTCGCATAAAAAATAAATATTACAAAATAATACAAATCAAACCGCCGTTGCCTTCGTTTATTATTTTTTGCAGCGTCTCTTGTAATTTAATTTGTGCGTCTTCGGGAATATTATAAAGTTTGCTTTGCAATCCGTCTTTTATTAAGTCATACATAGATTTGCCGAACATATTTAATTCCCAAATTTTATCGGGATCATTTGCCATTTGTGTTTTTAAATTATTTATTAATTCTTCGCTTTGCTGTTGACTGCCAACGATCGGAGCAATTTCTGTTTCGATATCAGCGCGAATTAAATGAATGCTCGGAGCTTTTGCTTTAAATTTCACGCCAAATTTTGTTCCGTGTTTAATTATTTCCGGACTTTCTAATTTCATTTCATCAACCGCCGGCGTTACAATTCCATAACCTTTTTGTTTTACTTCTTTAAGCGCATATTTTATTTTGTCATATTCTTTTTTCGCGCCCGACAATATTTTTATATTATCTATCAGCTCATATTCGTTTTTTATTTCTGTCCCAGTTGCCTCACTCAAAATTTTAAAATATAAATTCTCATGCAAATTAATTTCGAGACAAGCACTTCCGTTACCCAAAATAATATTTTCTAAAAAACTTTTTTTAACAAACTCGCTTTCATTAATTTTTTTTAAACACGAATCTATTTCGCGAATTTTATTTATCTTCTCGAAACTATTTTTTATCAAGCTAATCATATTTTGTTTTAGCCAATGATTTAAATCCAAACTTTCAAGCCATTTCGGAAATTTAATTTTTATTTCTCTAACCGGAAATTCATGTAAAACACTTTTTAAAATCAAATTTATATCGTCTGTTTTTAATTGTGCGCAATTAATTGCAATCACTGGAATATTATATTTTAAATTTAATTCACGTTTTAAATTTTCCGTTTGAGAATCGTAAGGCTTGCTCGTATTTAAAATAATTACAAATGGCTTATTAATATTTTTCAGTTCTTTTATAATCCTTGATTCAGCTTCGATATAATTTTCGCGACCAATATCATTTATACTTCCGTCACTTGTAATAACAATTCCAATCGTAGAATGCTCGACAATAACTTTTTTTGTTCCTGTTTCAGCAGCTTCAGCGAACGGAATTTTTTCATCTGACCACGGCGTATTTATCATTCTTGGATTTTCTCCATCCATATGACCATTTACACCCGGAATTAAATATCCGACGCAATCTATCAAACGCATTTTAAAATTAATATTATCGTCTAATTTTATTTCGACAGCTTCATTTGGAATAAATTTTGGTTCTGTCGTCATAATTGTTTTTCCGGCAGCGCTTTGTGGTAATTCATCTTTTGTTCTTTCTTTTATAAAATCATTTTCTATATTTGGCAAAACAAGCAAATCCATAAATCTTTTTATAAAAGTAGATTTGCCTGTCCTAACCGGACCAACAACTCCAATATAAATATCTCCTTGTGTTCGCTCACTTATTTCTTTATAAATATTAAAATCCATAAAAAAAATAATCCTCCTTTTGTTCTTCATAAAAACAAATATATGAGAATTATTTTTTTATATGCCGACAATAATTTTTTTATCTCAAAAATTTATCAGCCAAAATTTATTTTTTTTCGCCTAAACCTGTAATTATTATCACGTTATAATCTTCAGGAATTTCTTTATCAACTTCAATTTTTACGCTGTTAAAATATTTTTTTAAGTCTTGACCCATATCTTTTTCTTTTACCATGATTCTAGTTTCATAAATTTTATTTCCCTGATAATTTCCGATGTCTAAAACTTTAAAATTATTTTTCTCAAGCAAATCTTTTTTTTCTTTAGCAAATCCATCTATATTACTTCCGTTTAAAATTTGAATTTTATACGTCTCAGCGTTTTTATTTTTTTCGCTATTAGAATAAAAAATTTTATCTATAAGCTCCGCCGATTCTTTTTTATCATTTAAAAAATAAGAAATTCCATTTATCATTTTTGGTACGCCCGGCAAAGTATAAAATTCTATACTTTCAGAATCAAACTTGCTTACATATTTTATATATTTCGGTAGCTCAGTTAATTTAAAATCAGTTTTTACTTCCTCTAAAAAAGTTTTTATTAAACCATATAAATTTTTCATTATCGTCTCTTTATTTAAAACCTGTTTAAAAAACTCTTTCATAAACTGTTGTTGCATTTCAATTCTTTGTAAATCTCCGCGTTTATAAGTCGCTCTAAAACGAACAACTCCTTCCGCCATTTTTCCGTCAATTAATTGTTTTCCTTCTGGCACTCTAATAGATAAATTTTGATATGGATCATTATAATACAAACCACATTTTGGAATTTCCATATAAATTCCACCGACCGCATCAACTATTTTTCTAAACGCTTTTATATTTACAGCAACATAATAATCCAGTTTTATATTTAACAATTCTTCGATTTGTTTTTTTGCATAAATCGCACCGTTTTCTTTTCCCGCATAAGAATGAACAGCATTTATTTTCATAATTCCTGAACTTGGCGGATGTTTTCCTAACTTTCTCAGTTCTTTTATTGTTTCTTGCGACATTTTTATATAAGTATCTCGCGGAATCGAAATAATATTTATCTTTTTTAAATCTCTGTCAAAACATCCAACTAAAATCGAATCTGATAAACATTCTGTTTGATCTAAACCTAAAACTAAAAATTTTGTTTTTTTGGGTGGCAAAAGCATTCCGGCAATAAAATTACCCTTATCATTTTCAGTTTTATTTTGTGCATCACTTACTATTCCGTCTTTATTAAAATTTTCGCCTGTAAAAAAATTATAGGCAAAGACAAATACGATAAATATTAATAAAAATGACCCAACAATTGAAAAAACTATAAAACAAAATTTTTTTATCAAGCTTTGTTTTCTTTTTTTATGTGTCAAAAATTTCCACTCCCTGAAAAATATTTAATTTCAAAAAACAACGCCATAATAGTACAATAAATTCTTTCTTAAGACAAAATAAATGTGTTCAAAATTAAAATCAAATTTTGCGATAAAACCTAAGCGGTTTAGATTTTCTTTATTTACATATTTTTATTTGCTACTTTTTTATTTTTTACCTGAACAAAATAAATCTTTTCCATATAAAACAATTTAATCAGCAAAATTAAACACATTGCACAAAAGCTATACATTTTAATAAACTAAATCTTGTGGTACAAAATTTTTTGCCTAAAAATATTTTTTTACTTAATAATGATTTTTGTTTTTCCTTGACAAATGTATTTTCAATGGGTTAAAATAAAAATGATTTTTTTTGGGAGGAGAATAAACATTGATTAAATTAAAAGAAAATACGTCAGGGGTTGTAGAAATTTCTGACGAGGTAATTGCGGTTATTGCAAATACTTCGGCACTTGAAGTTGAAGGAATTGCTGGAACAGATAATAATTTTGCTAGCGGCATTGCTGAAATTTTGGGCAAAAAAAATTATTCCAAAGGTGTAAAAATCGATATTGACAAAGAAAATACAAACATAAAATTGGCTATGAATTTATCTGTTAAATATGGTTATAAAATACCTGATGTGATATTTCAGGTGCAGGAAAAAATAAAATCATCGATTGAAACGATGACTGGTTTGCGCGTGACTCAAATAAATATAAACGTATATAATATTGTTTTTGATAAAGAAAATAATAAGAGAAACGAAAAAAAATGAGTAGAACTTCTGTCCGCCGTCACGCTTTTAAATTAGTTTTTATGTTTGAATTTTTGCACAGTGATATCGATAATATGTTTAATTTATATGCGTCAAATTTTTTACAGGAATTTGATGAATATGAAAAAGGAATTATTTATGACGAATTAAACGGTGTATGTGAAAATTTAGAGGAAATCGATGAGATGATAAATGAAAATTCGAAGTGGGCTTTTAATAGATTAAATAAAATTGATTTGGCTTTATTACGTTTGGCAATTTATGAGTTATATTATGAAAAAAATAAAATACCGGTTGTCATAAATGAAATAGTTAATTTGGCAAATAGATATGGATCTGAAAAGTCTCCGGGATTTGTTAATGGTATGCTTGCAAAGATTTCGTCGGATGTAAAAAATTCTTATGTATACTCGAATTTATCAGGTTCAGATTCGGATGAAGAGGAAGATGACTATTTTTTTGATGGGGAGTATTAAATCGTTTCATAATAAAATAAAAAGCGTCAGGCAAATTATCTGTCTGCGTTTTTTTATTTTGGCGTTGAAAAATATATTTTTGGGTATAAAAAAATTTTTGAGTGGCAATAATATGAATTACAAAAGAAAACGGAGGTGCTTTTTATGCCCGGTGACCAAAAAATAAAATGTAGCGTTAAAAATTGTCGGCACAATGATAAAAACAATTGTTGTAGACTTTCGAATATACAAGTTGGCGAAAGTAGATTTGGAGCACAACGAACAAAAGATACGGAATGCGGAAATTTTGAGCCGGAAATATAATTCGCTAATTTAATTTTTTTGTATATATAAATTCTCTTGTGACGATATTATTTAATAAAATCACGAGAGTTTTTTTTGTCGTAAAAAATATATTTAGATTTAAACAAGAGATTTTTTAAATAATGGCCGGTTAATATTTTTTAATTTAAATTTGTCCAAGAAAAAATTTTTTTGTATAACTAAACGGTGTAGGAAATTTTTTTAATCTACGGAGTATCGTATATGAATTTGTTTATAGAAAATCATACAAATCAGAGTTTAAATGATAAACATAAAAAAATTATTTCGGATGTAGTGAGATTTGCTTTAGAACTTGAAGATATTCACAGCGAACCAGAAATTGGCGTGCATATTGTTGACAACGAAGAAATAAAAAATCTGAATAAAAAATTTAGGTCGATAGATAAAGACACAGATGTTTTATCTTTTCCGATGATTGAGTTTGATGAGCAGCCAAAAGATGTTTTGATAAAAAAAAATATTTTGCTCGGCGATATAGTAATTTCTTTGCCGAAAGTTTGTGAGCAGGCAAAAGAATATGGACATACAATTGAAAGGGAAATTGGATTTTTGACAGCGCACGGAATTTTGCATTTGTTAGGTTATGATCATATAAGTTCTGAGGACGAAAAAATTATGTTTGATAAACAGGAATTTATTTTGGCAAAAGTTGGTTTAATAAGATAAAATTTATAAACTGGCTAAACGAAAACGAAAAATAAAGCCGATGAATTTTTTGGCTTTATTTTTTTTATTAGACAGTGCAGACAAAGGCGAGAAAAAATCAAACAAAGTAATAAATCGATAAATGATAAACAAGAAGTGTAGCATTTAATCCGGGGTCATTTTATCCAGCTTCTGCTAAGATCAACTGCTGAGCTATCTCAAGTAAGAAAAAAATTTTATAAGCTTGATTTTATTACTAAAAATCAAAATCCGCTATAAATGGCAAAATAAAACTTTTTGTTTGTCAAATAGCAAACAAAATTTTTTTAAATAAAATAACTTTAGAAAAAAATGTGCGGTAACAAAAAAATTAAAAAGAATCAAGAAATAGGCAAATAGCACGAACAAAAAAAGCATGAAAAGCGACAGAAGTTTTGACGGGCAGCGATGCCGCGCCAATGCTTAAATTTCAAAAATATATTTTCGCCATGATATAAAGCAGAATCAAAATTCGGTAATATACGCTTGTTTGGAATGGGAAACGCAGTCATTCTCGCGAAGAACTGTTTCCAAAATCCAATGTATACTCTCAATTTTCCAATGCCCATGCAGCACTGACAAAAATTTTTTTGACCTGCCTCCATCGAAGCAATGTAATAACTTGTTTCGTAAGTTGTTTTTTTTGGCATATAAATTATTTTATCGGCTGAAAAAACGCCTTTCATTTCAGGCTATTATATGACGCTTTTTTAGCCAATCCACGTTTCCAATTTTTCCACAGTTTCTTTTCTTTATTCGTCTGTGATTTTTCCCAAACCAGTTTCTGTCATATACGCAGTAATTATTTGCAGTACCGAGTTCAGCGTTCCTTCTTTAGATTATTTTTTTCATCTACCAAACTTAGAATCCTGCTCATAGTTGATTTGGACGGTATTTTTGTTATTCCAAAGTTTTCTGCTAAAAATTCCGCTCTGCTCTCTGCAAATACCATTATTTCACAAAGTTTGCTCATTCGACACATTACCTCGCACATCACTATTGTTAATACATCTGCCAACTTATGTTTTATGTAGCTTCCATGGCAAGAGTTTTTTATTCCCGAAAAATATTCTTGCATTATCATTCTCTTTTCCTTTTTTTCACAGTGTAACATTTTTATCCGAAATTTTTATGCAACGCCCGTTCGTGCCATTTTCCTGTTGCTTGCTTCTCTTTAGGTTTTTTGTATCACATACTTTTTTCTAAAATTATTCTCTTTAAAAAAATTTTGGTTGCTACTTGACAAACCAAAAATTTTGGTTTGCCATTGAAAATGAGTTTTGATTTTTAATAATAAAATCAAGCTTATGAAAATTTTATTTTTTGTTTGACAAGCAATAATTTAGTGATTACTCACAGTAGGAAGTGGATTAAATAGCATTGGATTAAATACTTCACTTCTTGTTTATCATTTATCGCTTTGTTACTTTCTTTAATTTTTTCTCTCCTTTGTCGATACTCTCTAAGCTATCTAAAACTCTTCGTACCTTTACCACTTCTATCTTATTTTTACATTATTTTAATTTACTTTTATTTCTTCATTTCTTTTCGTGTAGATACTCTCTAAATTAAACTTATTAAATTGTTCTTTCAATTTTTCTAACCTACACTGAAAAGTTTTATCAAGTAACGCTTTGTAATTATTGGCATAAATTTTATATCCACCTATAAAATCCTCTTTACTAATCAAAATTTCAAACTCAAAATTATTTTTTATAACAGAAACTAAATTTTTATCTCTTTCTGAAAACTCAAAAATAAAATCTTTAAACTTATACCTTTTTGGATTAAAATTATTCAATTCGTTTAGAATCTGATTTTGATAATCATCAGTTTCAACAAAATCTATAATCTTTCTTTTTAATTCAACAAAAAACATACGTTTTAAATCTAATCTCTTTAACAACAATTCTTTTTTGGTTTCCAAAATTTTTAATGCCAAAAACTTATCTGTTTGATTACACAATTTTAATTTCTCAACATTAATTCTTTCGATCATATCAATATATAAATTATCAAAATAATTTTTTATCTCCTCTCGGATTTTATTACAATCATCTGCAAACTCATCAAAATTTTTTTTGTTTGCTTCAGAAATAACCATTTTATAAAACTTAGATAGTTTCGCTTGTATATCCATTTTATACACCTACTCTTTTTTTATTTAAAATTTAATTCCAATAGCATCGTTAATACAATGAGTGACAAAATTTTTTTCACGGGTGCTTCCATGCCTATCTGGAATTACAACAACCAAAGGAATTTTTTTATCCACTCTTTTTTGATCCAGCAAATCACGATATTTTTGCGCATGTTTTTCAGTTACCAATAAAATTCCGATATTTTTATCTTTTAAAACATCATCAAGAGTTTTTTTAAACTCGTCCGATTCATGTACGACAACAGAATCAATTCCTATTAGTCTAAACCCAGTCTGCGTGTCTATATTATCACTTATTAAATAAATTTTCATACAATCACATCCATTAATTTAAATTCATAAAAATTTATATCCACAACCAGAGTTTATTATAAAAAAGTTTACAAACGAATGTCTCAAATAATATTATAAAGATCAATTTTATTATCTAATTTTTGAGCTCAACAAAGTTGATTTTCAAACCATAAAATAAAAAGAGCCAAACAAAATTCCACTTTTTGTTGACTCTATCAGCATACCTAGTTTTTTTTTCAAAACGATATACCGATTATGTTTATTTTTGGATCTATCCTATTTTTATATTGCCACAAATATTTTATCCAAATTACCCAAACAATTCTGACACAGAAATTCCCGTGTGAATATTTAAAATCGCCTTAGCAAAAATATGCGACACAGAAATCATTTCTAACTTATCAAACTTTTTATTTTCAGGTAAATTTATCGTATCCAACACAATTAATTTGCTGATTTCACTAGCTTTAATTTTTTCGATTGCATTTCCAGATAACAACGCATGCGTACAGCAAACAAAAATATCTTGAGCTCCACATTTTTTAAGTGCGGCCGCTGCATTTGTAATCGTTCCCGCCGTGTCAATAATATCGTCTATCAAAATAACAGATTTATCTTTTACGTCACCAATTATATTTAAAACTTCCGAAATATTTGGCGCAGGTCGTCTTTTATTTATAATTGCCAAAGGGATATTTAACTTTTCTGCAAAATCTCTTGTACGAACGACACTGCCAAAATCAGGTGCGACTGCTACAAAATTCTCTAAATTATTTTTTAGCTGGCTTTTAAAATATTCGACAAACAAATTTACCCCTAACAAATGATCAACGGGAATATCAAAAAATCCTTGAATTTGAGCACAATGCAAATCCATAGTTAAAATCCTATCTATTCCTGCGCAAGTTAATAAATTCGCAACTAACTTCGAACTTATAGGATCTCTCGAACGCGTTTTTCTATCCTGACGCGCGTAACCAAAATACGGCATTACTGCCGTGATACTTTTTGCTGATGCCCTGCGCATTGCATCCGTCATAATTAAAATCTCCATTAAATTTTCATTTACCGGTGGCTCAGTCGATTGAATAATAAAAACGTCTGCATTTCTAACAGTCTCATTTATTCTCATATTTATTTCGCCGTCACTAAATCTCAAAGCTTCAGATAAACCTAAATTTACTCCCAAATCGCTTGCTATTCCAGCCGCTAAATTTTTACTGGCATTGCAAGCAAAAATTTTTATATCATCACTACTTTTTTGCATAAAACATATCCCCTCTAAAAAAATTATAAACTATTATACAGCTCAATATATCTTTCTGCCGACAAATCCCAAGAAAAATCGCTCTTCATCGCATTTAAAACAAGATTTCGCCACACAAATTTATTTTTATAAACCTCGATAACTTTTTTAAGCGCCAAGAATAATGCCTCAGGACTATATTCTTCAAATAAAAATCCATTGCCGTTTTTCTTATCAACAAAAAAATCTTTTATCGTATCTATCAAACCGCCAGTTTTTCGTGCAACAGGAATCGTTCCATATTTCATCGAAATCATTTGAGCCAATCCACATGGTTCAAATTTAGACGGCATTAAAAAAATATCTGAGCCCGCATAAACTTGCTTTGCTAATTCTTCGTCAAAAATTATATTTAAACTAAAATTATCATAGTCTTTAAATTCACTTTTTAAAAACAAATTTTCAAAATCACTGTCACCTGTTCCAACTATTATTAATTGCAAATCAAGCTTAAGAATTTTTCCAAGAGCTCGATAAATTATATCAAATCCTTTTTGTTCCGCAAATCTCGATAAAATACTTACGACAGGAGTTAGATTCTTGTATTTAAATCCAAACTCAGCACAAAGTTTTTTCTTATTTAAGTTTTTGCCTGAAAAATCCCTTATTCCAAAATTAACTATATTTTTATCTTTCTCTGGATTATACTTTTTTCGATCAAGCCCATTTAATATCCCAGTAATATTATTTTTATATTTTAGCAATCCATCGAGTCCATAACCATATTCTTCCGTTTGAATTTCCTTTGCATAAGTTGGACTTACTGTCGTAACGGCATCCGAATATAAAATCCCAGCTTTCATAAAATTTATATTTCCATAAAATTCAAGACTATCAACAGAAAAATACTTTTCATCTAATTTAACAGCCTCAAGTATTTTTTTATCAAAAATACCTTGATACTGCAAATTATGTATCGTAAATACACTTTTAATTTGCTGATAAAAACTCTGCTTTGAATAAAAATCTTTTAAATATAAACAACCTAATCCCGTTTGCCAATCATTAAAATTAATTATATCTGGTCTAAATTTTATTCTCCGCAAAAAATCTAAAGCTACACGCGAAAAAAAAGCAAAACGCATATAATCATCGTCATAGCCATAAATTTTTTCTCGACCAAAATAATCATCATTTTCAACAAAATAAACAGGCAAGCCATTATAATTCAAAAAATAAATTTTTGCTCTTTGATTTTGGTCATCAAAAACATTGATTTCAGTAATTAAATCAAATTTAAAGTCGTCCCTCTTTATATTTTTATAAAACGGAATTATGACCCGAACATCAATATTTTTACTTCCT